>CANFNL010000006.1 GCA_947448205.1 Bacteriovoracaceae bacterium | reverse complement strand
GACCTTGTCTTTTTTGCTGCCCGATTTATATTCTTTTTGAGCCCAAGTCACCAGGTCGATATTTTCTAGAAGTAATTTAGTGCTATCTGCGGGCTTAATTAACTTTTTAGAAGTGATATCAAAGATATGTTTAGATGGCTCGATGCCACAGGCGCGGTATGGGATGAAGGAGTTGAGGACTTCTTGAAACAAAACACCAAGGCCAAAGCCTAAATCGATAACACTACTAATATCAATTGCCTCAAGTGCGAAAATTGCTTTCATATAAGCAGCGTGTTCGCGAGCATTGATAATATTGTCCATTTCATCAGGTTCGGCATAATTGACTTCCCAATACTCCTTGCCAAAACCCTGCTGACCTAAAGATTTTTTCATACTCATTTTTATGCTGGCTTATTGAGGACAACCCAAATACTCAATAGTCCAATTGCCATAATCAATGCAAAACACAGTGCCCGAAATTGACTATTTTTTATTTTAAATAGTAAGAGCAAAAGCCCATTAATTAAAAACCAATTGATAATTTTGATATTGATCCATTTGGGAAAGGCTTGAGCATGCTTGAAGCCTAACCTCGCGATAAGCCCCATACCAGCTACCAAGATAAAAAAACTCACCAAGCCGATGACTATTTTGCCACTTTTTTTCATGACCCATGGAGAGTGTGAAGCCACTAAGCCTAAAGATCCAAAAAAAAGGAGTATAAAGCTTAAGTGCAAGACCTTATAACTGTCATAACTGATCATTCTTTACTCCGTTTAGAACATTGTACAAAAGACTATTATAGTCCAATATCTTAAGCTTTCAAGTTTTCCAAAGAACATTTACAATAAACTCTATGCAAACATGGACATCAAGACATTACCGTAAAGAAGATAAGATTTATCGTGGAGCTTTTAACTATTATCGCAACGAAAGCTCATACGCCGAAGAGATATTCGATGTTTATCGCGATAAAAAAGAGATGAGCTATCATTATATTTCGGAAGCGATTGTCAAGGTCACAACGGGCGAGGTGCTCAACCTCTTCGTTGAATATATTGTTAATAAAGACTATATCCCCACTTATGTGTGTGTCGAAAAAAACCTGGGAAAAGAAAAAACCAAAGAAGTTTATCAATATATTGCAAAAAGAAATCACCTTCTCTATAAATTTATCAATGCAAAATTAGAAGAATCAAATGTTGAAATAGTAACAGCACCCAAATATCATATTTCTACTCCCACTGCCGCCAGCTCTATGCTCTTTCTTCGTTCTAAAAAATTTGATGCTAGTGGAAAAAACTCTTTTAATATTCTCATTGGCCATAATCAATGGGAATTTAAAGATGAACCTAAATTTAAAAATATTATTCTGGAACGGGCCAATCTCACCACAGAAAAAATTAACATCGACGGACAAAATGTTCAAGCAACTCAATACCGAATGTTTGATGACGAGACCGATTTTAAATTAGTCAAAGAGCCACAACATATTAAAATTTATTTAAGCCAACACGGAGCCATTCCTTATTTGTTGCGTACAGATGATGGAACCAAAATTCAAATTAAGTATTTGAACGATCTTACGGATAAAGAATAAATTTTTCAATTTCCTGACAGGCTTCTTCAATTGGAGAGCGGAGTAAATCGTAAGGCTCCATAAGTTTGATTAATTTTTCCATAGTCTTACCTTTCCAACTTTTCACACGGCTATCCACGATGATGACTCCTCCGAAATCTGCTTCAGTTCTAAGTAGGCGACCAAGTTTTTGATGAAGTGAGCGGGTTCGGTGAGCCAGATAGTAGTCAGTAAATTCATTTCCTAAGTGCGATTCAAAAAAATCTCTTCTTTCATTGATCACCAAATCCATGCGAAGATCTGGAATTTTATCAATAAAAATAAACTGAAGGGCATCTCCAGGTATATCAATCCCCTCTCCAAACGACTCCATTCCTAAAAGTATTCCCGAAGTAGAGCGTTTATAGTCTTCAACTACATTGGTTCCCATTCCTTGAATGAAGAGCGGAATTTGTCCCTCAAATTCTTTCAGCAAGATTTCTCTGGCCACTTCAAAGCGTGCCTTGGCAGAAAATAGTAGAAGTGTTTTGCCGTTAAGTTTACGGATAAGAGGCTTAATTTTAAAAAGATTATGTTCTACAAAATTTGATTGATAAAGAGCGGGACCATCGTCACATAAAAAGATTTTTGTTTTCGCTTTATAATCATAAGTAGAAGGTAAATAAGTTCCCGCCTTAAATCTTTTGTCGGCATCGAGGTAAGAATAGCCAGTTGCCCATTCAATTCCACGAGCACCGGTATCTCCAGTTCCGTTAGCCAGTGTTGCCGATGTAAAAATCACAGAAGCAGAAGTGGCAAGCAATTGCTCTTTTACGATCACTCCAACATCAATGGGCGAGGAAGTAAAAAGGTATCCCTGGTTTTCTAAAAACTTCATTGAACGGCAGTAATTATTAGTGGGAACAATAAGTTTATCAAAGCAAGCAACATAATCAGCAAGCTGCGAGAAAAAAGATTCAAAACGAGTAAATGCGATTATTTCATTTTCACTTTTTAAATTTTTAGCCTCAAAACGACCAGCAAATGGCACGAGCTGATTGAGATAGGTTTGCAAAATAAAATGAATACTTTCTAGATGATTTAATATGCCCTGAGCCGTACTCTCAGTATGAGTAAGCCTGCTCAACATCGGAAGTTCGTTCCAAAAAAGTTCTGTATATTTTGGCATGCGCTTAAAATAAAAGGCGATCATTTCTCGCAAAGGTGCAAGGTGGTCAGTAAGCATTTGATAGGTTTTCAAAGTCTCTTCACGAAGTGTTCTAATCACTTCATTAGACTCCCCTGAAACGGACTCATTTTGAGCCAGTAAATAAAACAGAGACCCTATCCCTTGAAGATGTTGCAGACTCGAGCAAAAAACTTCAAATCCCACTTGATCAATTTCTAGTGAAAAAGCCTTAGTGGCTTCATCTTCAATTTTATGGGCTTCATCAACGACAATATTAAGTGGTCTTGGCATTCCTTTAGGCCAAGAAAACATTAACGAATGGTTGCCAATAATGATATGAGCTTCTTTGGCTTCTTTGAGACCTGAAATATAACTGCAGTTGCCTTTAAATGGACAATTACTTCCCGAACAAGATCTAAAATCAACAGCGATTTCTTTTTCACGCATCTTAAGTGCTTCTATTTTTCTTTTTAAAACATAAGGAAGATCATCTCTTAAAATTTTATGACTACTTTTCAAGCGAGCATTATGAAAAAAAATAGTTTCAAAGTAGATCGAAGTAAATAATTCATCAAAAGTCTTAATAGATCCCATTAGGGTATTTTCATTCTCTTCTTGCCGAAAAAGTGATTCACATAAATGATTATTTGAGCCCACTAAAAGTTTAATTTTTATTTCATCTTCATTGAGTCCTAAGAACTCACGAACTTGCGGGACGTCTTTAGCAAAAGCTTGATGCTGAAGAGTTTTAGTTCCAGTAGCAACAAGCACTGGCTTTTTTTCTTCCAGTGCAAAAAGCACTGAGGGAACTAAATAGCCAAAGGTTTTACCTGTTCCTGTTGGCGCCTGTATGAGGCTATGGATAGAATTTTTAAATGACTGTCCAGCTTTTAAGGCCAGATCGATTTGGGCTTGCCTTTTTCGATAATTGGGAAATAGTGACTTGATTTTTTCTTCATCACTAAAAATATTTTTTATATTAGCACCACTAAATTCTAGAGAAAAATTCTTTTCACTTTTTTTAGGCGGAGTGATTTCTGGAAATCTCTTGGGCCAGATTTTCTCTTTGGCCATTTTTACAGAAGATTCTAAGTCAAAATCAATAGCCTCTGATAAAGCTTTCAGCTCAGCATCGCTGCAATAAAGAAAATTGGAGAGCCAAAAGTTTTCTAATTTTTTTTCTAGTAATTGCAGATTAATGAACTGGAAAAAAGCTTTATCTGCTCTGGTTACACTACTTGCAACCAAAATTACTTTTAATAGATCGCGAGCATCTTCATAGCCTCGATGAACTTCACTTTCGGCAATGCCCCAGTCTTGAATAAAATGTTCGAGTTTCAAAGAAGCATATTCGGGAAAAAGAAGTCCTAAAAATAACAAGCTATCACAATAAACTTCCCTAGGTGAACCATCGTCAATTTTATCAAACGAGCGTTTGAGAAATCCCTCTTCAAAATCAGCGTTGTGAGCAATGAGATTAATGCCATAGAGCTCTTGCAAATCCCCTTCTACCTGTCTCCAAGAGGGAGCTTTCGAGAGCATTTTATTAGTGATACCGGTAAGTTTTTGAATAAAGCTCGATAGTTCCGAAGGATAAGCCACAAGAGAGGTATATTTTTTAGTTAAAGTTACACCATCAAATAAAAGATACCCAAGGTCGATAACTTGATCAAAACTTGGATCTGCCCCCGATGTTTCAACATCAATGACGGCCCATTTCCCTAGGCGATGATTCATGGTTTTTCCTTTTTTTTAAAATAGAATGCTTTTTATCACAGTCTGAGCAATTAGAATATTGATGAAATTAGTTTTTTCATCTATTGTGAGCTTCTTAAATAAAGGATAATAAACATGACAAGTGCAGTTGTTTTTCAAATACAGTCAATATGTATCTATTTACTCATGCTTTTTGGTATTTCAAAACGCAAACAAAGAAAAATACATGTGCCGACCATGCTTGTCACCATCACTTGGGACATCATTCTCATTCTCCAAATTGAACTTAATCGCGGCGCTGTAGAAAAAGCCAGTAAGGCCATGGTCAACCCAATGCTTCTTAATATTCATGTCTCCTTTGCTGTCTCCTGTGTAGTTTTCTATATGCTTTTGATTTATACTGGCAGAAAATTACTCAAGGGTAACAAGACTATAAAGCCAAGGCACAAACTCTTCGGTTGGGTGTGCTTTGCACTAAGAACTCTAACTTTGTTAACTAGTTTTTTTGCAGTCACTCCAAAATAACGAGGATTAAATGGAATTCGAATCAGTAAAAAATATTATCAAAAAAGGGCTAACCGATGCCCATGTAGAAGTCAGCGACATGACTGGAACAAGAGACCATCTGGATCTCTTAATTATAAGTGATCTCTTCAAGGGAAAAATGCTTATTCAACAACACCAAATGGTAATGGAGCTTCTAAAAGAGAGTTTAAAAGCTGAAATACACGCGGTTCAATTAAAAACAATGAGCTTTGAAGACGCAAAAAAACGCGGAATCAAAATTTCGAAATAATCTATTAACTGGAGTCATAAAATGAGTAATCCGTTTCAAGTTGTCGGTGGTCAGGCCATTGAAGAATCACAGCAAAATAAAAACCTAGACATCAACTCTCGCTTATCAAACCTTGTCAATTCGGCACCTATTATGCTCTTCATGAAAGGTACACCAGATATGCCTCAATGTGGATTTTCTGCAAATGTGGTGAAAATTCTCAATCATTTCAGCGTCAGCTTCAATGCTTTTAACATACTCTCAGATATGGATATAAGAGAGGGCTTAAAGCAATACTCTAACTGGCCTACTTACCCTCAACTTTATATTAAGGGACAATTAGTTGGTGGAAATGACATTATTACAGAAATGATGAATAATGGTGAACTAGAATCTGTACTTAAATTATAATCAATATCGACTAATGCGTAGAGAGTACTCTCTACGCATTTAAATCATTTTCAATATCTTTAATAAGCTCATCGAGATTAAAAGGCTTAGAGAAAAATTTTCTAGCGCCAGCACTTAGAGCAGCTTCAATACTCACATCAGCTTGGCCAGAAACAAAAAAGAAAAGTGGTCGCGCTTTCATATTATTTACATGAGAGAGCACTGACATTCCATTGCCATTGGGCATTTTATAGTCCGAAACAACAATATCAATTTTTTGAGTATCGAGTATTTTAATAGCATCGTTGCCACACATTGCAACGAGAGTATTATAGCCACAATACTTAAACTCTTCTTCCATTAATTCTAAAATATCAGGTTCATCATCAACGATAAGAACGGTTAAATTTTTAGATGCCATTAAGTCGATCCTAAATTAATTTTAATTATCTCTAAATTATAAACTATTTTTAGCAATTTGATTAAAATATTTTACTCTCAAGGCTAAACAGAAGCTCAATAATGGAAAAATCAGTATCAACCAACTAAAATTAAAAACGAAGTAGAGAGCGTAGGCCATCAATCTTACAACAAAACGAAGCGATTCGCTCTGGTAAATAATCAAAGCGTACTTTGGTGCTGAATGATAATAATACTTGATTAATTTTTTTCCTAACCATGAATGAAACAAAACTGTGTCTCTATAATGACGGAAATAATTAGTGATATAGTGCTCCTCTCCAAAACCTGCTGTCAAAATAAAGCATGCTTGCTTTTTTAAAAGTTCTTGAATTTCCAAGGGTGTTCCCGAAACCGTAGGAGACATCGTGGTGAGAAATAAAAAATTATCTTCTAAAGCCACTGATAAAATATAGGTGACATCATTTGTAAGACCATTGAGGGTAAAAGATCCACTTTGAGGTGTGGAGAGCTCATTACTAAACATTTTCCCAAGACCAAGTTTGTCGAGAGTATCATTGGTTGTAGAATCTGCAGCTCGATTAAAAGCCACGACCTTTTTAAAGATGCTCGCATCCATTGTGGCACTACTGCTGTAAGTAACGATAAGGCGCTTATCCCCTAATTGAACTTTACTAATACTTGTCTCTAGTTCAGTTGAATCATAAACCCGATTAGTCATTTGAGTTTCAAAAAAGACCCCACCCGAATAGGCTGAGGCGGTTGGATCAATGGGCGTTCCTCCATCGATAGACAATGATTCATCACTTAAGAAAAAATAAACCATGGGCTTAAAGGGAGCAATTTCATTTGTAGAATTTGGACGCAAATCTCCAGTGGAAGAATTACAGACCGTTCCGCCATTGCTGTTGACTGCTTTACAAAGATCCATTGGTGATAAAAGAGAATTCACTTGAGAGTTAGTTAAATTGCTATAAGTCGGAGTAGTACCCGAGGATTTACTAACAACATAATAACTAGTCCCGCTAGTTGTTATTCGAACAGCAGTGTAGAGATATTTAGCAGTAGAGCCTACATTGAGCACTAAAGGATAGCTAATATAATGAGTCACATTGGTGATATCAAAAAGTGAATTCACACCAGATAAACTTAAAAGTGAATAATTAATATTATCAAAAGGACCAACAATTCTCTTTATCGGCACATAAACTCTGGCGGGAGCTGTATCACTAGTTGCTTCACCACTTGGGCCGGTAGAATTGATGGTAAAGGTCTTATTTGTAAAGCCAGTTAGGGAAAGAGTGCTCGGATTATAAATACGCACCGTATCGCTCGCAAAGCTAGTGCAAGTTATAAAAATTGCGAGGCATAAAGTGATCATTGGCTTAAGAGTTCTCATCTAAAAATTATGACTTTTTTGTCAGGGACTCGTCAAATATTAAAGGCGTTGATTTATTCCAATAAATTCTCTATTTTTAAATATGTCAAAATATCTCATTAATATTAATGGAGAACTCTTCGATGAGACCAATGCGCTCATTTCTGTCTTTGACCGAGGTTTTCTTTACGGTGATTCTGTTTATGAGGCTACCCGCACATTTAATCGCAAGGCCTTTAGACTCAATCATCACCTCGATCGACTCTTTAGTTCCGCCAAAAAAATTGAACTTTCCCCCACACTTACCAGAGAAGAAATAACCACTCAAATTGAAAAAACCATTTTGGCTTCTCCTTTTGAAAATATTAATTTACGTATTGTTCTCACCAGAGGAACCAACAGTGACCTAGGTCTTGATCCTGACCTCTCCAGTGAAAATAATTTAATCATTTTCACTAAGGCGATTCCTCCCAACCCAGATTGGTGGCTGAGTGATGGGGTGTCGATGATTTTTCACACCAAAGAAAGTTCACACAAAGGGCCTTTGCCTAAATCGGGAAATTACCAAGAAAATGTCAAAGCCTTTAAAGAGGCTACAAAAAGATCTGCCTTTGATGCTATTATGGTTAGCCCAGAAGGCCTGGTCCTAGAAGGAACCACTAGCAATATTTGGTTGGCTAAAAATGGCTTGATTTTAACTCCCCCCCTCTCCGACGGAGTGCTTGAAGGCTTAACTAGAAAGACAATCTTTGAAATGGCTTTGAAGTCTGAATTTAGAATTCAAGAACAAAGCCTAACCAAAATAGATTTTTTATCTGCCGATGAATGCTTTCTCACTAGCACTACGCGCAATATTGTCCCGGTGACCATGATCGAAGGTCAAAAAATAAGCAATGGAAAACCAGGAAAATTGACTTTAGAGCTTTTAAAAAGCTATCTTGATTACCTTAACCTCCAAAACTAATTGACATCCCTTTGCGCTGCCAGTATTACTAACGGACGTATTTTTATTAAAATCACCGATATCAGCTATATTATAGGGGAATGTTTGCATGGCACGAAGTACTACAGGTAGAAGCCGCTTTAAGATTCAAAGATCATTAGGTCTTGAAATTCCAGGTTTAGGAAAAGCCGGAGCACTAGAGAGAAGACCATACGGTCCAGGTCAACACGGAAATAAAAGAAAGAAAATTTCTGACTTTGCTGTTCGTATGAAAGAAAAGCAAAAACTTAGATACCACTACGGAATTCGTGAAGGTCAATTAGTTAATTACGTAAAAAAAGCTAAAAAAGATAAGTCGCGTGCATGGATGGAAACTTTACTAATCACTCTTGAGAGAAGATTAGCTAACGTTATCTTCCGTCTAAACTGGGCTCCATCAATGCCAGCAGCAAACCAAATGGTTTCTCATGGACTTGTTACTGTTAACGGAAAAAAAATCAACGTAGCTGGATACACTATCTCTAAAGGAGATACTATTTCACTTACAGCTCGTGGATTTGGTTCACTTAATTATACTCAAGCTCAAGCAACCCCACGTCTACCAAGTATCCCTGCTTGTTATACAGTAGATGGAAAAACAGCTAAAGTTGTAGACCTTCCACTTCCATCTGATATCCCATTCGAATACGAAGGACAGTTGGTAACGGAATATTACTGGAAAGTTAAATAATAAATTTTTAAATTTTATTATAGAAAAAAGCCACTCGTAAGAGTGGCTTTTTTATTTCATCCGGAGCTTACTAGAAGATATATTCATATAAGGATGTTTATCCAAATAGTGAATCTCTAACTTGGGATTTATTTTCAAAAGTTCTGGCTCATATTTTAAGTAGTCATTTTTGGTAAATTCTCTGGGAACTACATAGAGTTTAGTAAGAGATTTAAGTAATACTTCTGGATTTTTCCATGCCAAAAGATTCAGATAAGAGTCATCTCCCATTAAAAAATTTTTCTGAGAAATTTTCACTAATGGCAACCAAGAAGAAGTTGGGTTGGCAACCTTATGAACTAAAAATCCTGGATAGAGTGAGTAGTTTGTTTCCTTAAGCGATTGTGCCAATTGAATAAATTCATTCCAAATTTTTTCATCATCATTAATTTCTTTAAAGGGATTTCTATCGGGAATAATGAGTATATTTTTTTCTGGACACAAATCTAGACAAGCTCTATGTCCTTGATGGAAAGGTTTAAAGCTGCCACCAAAAAAAGTAACGGAATCTTTGATAGGATGTTTTAAAAAAAGCTTTGAGAGCTCAACTTGTGAGTGCTTCCCGTCACTTCCTGGCATAAATTCAAAGCAATTTGCGACCTCTAAGCATTTTTGAATCTGGTCATTCATAGTCTCGATCCATCACAGTTTTACGACCTTCGCTTCGGGCCTTTTCAACTGCGCGCTCAGTAAGTCTTCTCACTTTATGCGAGAGAATTTCCATCACATTCGCTGAAGTGTTCATATCGTATTTGTCTTTAATGTATTGCTTGAGCTTAGAGGCAACAATGAGAATTTCCCCCTCATTGGCTTGTCCCTCAAGGGAGCTCTGAGAAGTTTGAGACTTATCCTGAATGAGAATTCGTCTAGGGCCTGCTTCAACAATGGCCTGAGCATTTTCTTTTCGGGGAGATCTCATTTCTTCGGCCCAAGAACTTTTATGATTCATAACGGGATTATGCAAATTCCAACAATCCACACTACAATAGACCCATTTTTTACAAGTGCTAACATTGCATACTTGATAGATAGTATTAAAACCGATCTCTTTTTTACAAGTGCTGCATTTACGCCAATAATTTTGCTCCACTTCCATCTTTGCCCCTTAGACGAACTCTAATTTTATATGATAGATTATTTTAACATGAATTTTGAAACCGAATATAAAAACCTACGTTTTCGTATTACACTCGAAAAAATTGTGGTGACTGAAATTACTCATTTTTTTGGGGACAAGTTTCATAAACTTCCCAATCAAAAGATGATTGCCTTAAAAAAAGGCACTCTCGCTCCTTACAACCTGATTATTTTATCAAACCTTAAAGAGGTTCTTGAAGATGAAAGAACTCATTATTGGAGTAATGTGCTTTTAACAAATGTTGAAGATCAAGATGAATTACTAGAAGAGTTGGGTGAATATTTAGATGATGAAGCAGTCTTGGATTCAATTGTGGATAATTGGAACTTAGTGGGAAATGAAGATGGACCTGCTTGGTCGCAGGCCCATAAAAAATCTTAAATTATCTACAAGCTGTTTGGCTTACTATAATTCTTTGAACAAAAGCTGCACTACCTAAAAACTGGGCTGACTCCTCAGAAGAATTAGCAACTAAAATCGACATATTGATGTTCTGTTGAGTTGTTCTATCAAAAAATCTAGTCCATTGAGTTCCATAAACTGTTCTCATACCAGTTTGGCAGCTTACTTGTCCATTTGGACCTGTAGGCGCACAAACTGTGTAGGGTTCAGTGTAACTACAAGACTGATAGGCTTCGCGAGTTTCAGAATCTATATAAGTTGTACTCACAATTCCGGCCAAGTCTACATTTTGACCAATGTCATTTGCAAATAATTTAAAAGTCCCATTGGTTGGAATTTTTGATCCATTAGGAATAGTAAAATTAAATTTTTCATCCGCATCATTTTTTAATCTTAAAACAATTTTTTTCCCAAAAGTAGATTCACGTAAATCAGCAGAATAAGTTCCGATTTTCAAAAGATGAGAGTCCCCTTTTGAATTAACTAAGCTTAATTCTTTAGTGATGTTTAATTGCCCTTCTAAGCGATCACAGCTAACAAGAAAAAGAGCAGTAAGAAGCAAAGCCATTAAAAATTTCATATAAACCTCTCTGTAAATAAAATTCTAACAAATTCAGATTAGTGCATAAAGTGCCAAAGGGCCACTTAAGTAGGGGAAAAGTAAGAATTTTATAATTATAAAAAGAATGCTTGGAGAAAATGACACCAATTTCTAAAACTAAGCAGCTTTTTGTAAAAACTTCGCTTTTAAAAACTCGACTAGGCCTGGTAAAACCGAAAAAACAATGATTGCTAACATGACTATTTTAAAGTTCTTTTGAACAAAAGGCAGGTTACCGAAAAAATATCCAAGTGGGATAAATGAGCACACCCAAAATGTGGCTCCTAAAATATTATAGGACATAAATTTGCGATAAGACATCTTCCCGATTCCTGCGACAAAGGGAGCAAATGTGCGAACGATAGGAATAAAGCGAGCAAGAATAATAGTTTTGGCACCATAATTTTCATAGAAGCGGTGGGCATGATCCAAGTTTTCTCTCTTAAAGAGAAGACTCTGGCGATCTGAATTAGCAAAAATTTTAGGTCCGATAAATTTTCCGATAGAGTAATTAACTGTATCACCTAAAATAGCAGCTGAAGTTAATGTGAGCAAAATAGACAACAAATCAAAGGAGCCCCTGGCACTAAAAGCTCCAATCGCAAACAACAAAGAATCTCCTGGTAGAAAAGGAAGTATAATACAGCCCGTTTCAATAAAAATGATGAGAAAAAGTATCAAATATGTCCAAGAATGATAATTTTTTATCACAAAATCAAGATGCACTTCAAAGTGAAGGAGATAGTCGAGTAAGGTGTGAAGAATATCCATAAAAAGTATCCTATAAATAGTTGTAGGTTTTTATTTTCAGGTATAATGAATATTAAAACAATATTTACGGAGTATAAAATGAAAATAAAAATCACTGCACTTATTGCTACCTTTTTAACCAGCGCAACTCTTTATGCTCATTGTCCAACGCACTTTGAAGCAGAAAAAGTATGTTTAATGCTAGAATCAAATCTTCTCTACATTTACAGCGATAAAAAAACTCATGATGGCCCCTATCAGGATTTAAAACACAGCTCACTTGAGAGTTTCACTGCTGATGGAAAGAATCTCAAATTTTCTAAAACGGCCAAAGGTGTTTTTAAAATAGAAGAGGCAGAAAAAGTAAAACTCGTTGAAGTCGAATTTTTAGTTAATAAAACAAAATTGAAATTAAAAGTTAAGGCGGAATAGCTTTTGAGGCAAAAAAAAGCCCTCTGTTAAAGAGGGCTTTTTTAATATCTTAGTTTTGAACTGGAGTTTCTTTATCACCGTAAAGAGATCCGTTAACTACCGTGAATCCATCTGGATGTCCGCCGTGTGGATCAAAGTGTGTCCAGTGAATCATACCTTGACCTACTTTTTTGTACTCGCCACAAACAGTAAGAGTCTGTCCAACTTGAAGAGGAATACGACCGAAATCTAAATTACTAACGATTAATAATTTAATTTGACCGCCCACTGTAAGCGTATATTTTTGGTGAGGAAGCCCATCATGATCTTCAGGAAGAATTTGTGAAACAATGCCGGTGACGGCCACTTGAGGGCGGTTTGCATTAGATCTCATCACTACTTTTAATTGATCAACTGTATTAGCAAGAACATTCCCTCTTAGGTCTTTGCAATCTGGAAGATTAGCAGGATTAAAAGAAGTTGCAAAAGAGGAAAAAGACAACAGGATAAAAAGAGAAGAGATAATGATCGATTTCATAAAGCCTCACTAATGGGTTGTATTAGGGAAACTAACGGATCAAGGCTGTATCTGTCTATCTTTATTTTGGCGTTAACGATAATTTAATAAATATTGCGAGATCCGCTAAGATTTTTCTCCATCAAAGCCGGCCAGTAAGCATTATAGCGCACTACAATAGGGCGATTGCCCCCTAATTCGCGGGGATCAGTAATCTTTTTGTAAGCATCTGCTTTGATAGGAAAGGCCGTAATCAAAACTTCATGGCGCTTTTTTTGATCGTAGAGAGAGTAGATTAATAGATAATCATTTTCACTATCTTTCATTTTTTTAGGCAGCAAAACTAATGTCGTACGAAGCGTAACATTAGTACTTTCATCACCACTGACAACTTCTTCGAGATGATTAACTTTAAGCATAGAGTAATCAAAATTTTTAATTTCCAAAGAGACATTTAAAAGATTTTTTAGACGATTTTTTTGTTCCTGCTCTTTAAAAGCAATCATGCCAGAAAAATAAGTGATATTAGAGAGCAATCCCCCATTTTTAGTCTCTGGAGATAATGATTGCTCTGATAATGAAAAGGCATAATTGAGGCTCGAATCTATCCAGCGTTTACGTTTGTAACCATAAGGAGTTTCAAGCACACTAAAAAGATAGCCATAGGTATGAGTAATGCCTGCATGAACAATATAATTATCGTTATGAATACTAAAGACTGCTTGCAAATCTGAAAGTATTTGATCAGCAATAATTTTATTTTTAGCCCCGGAATCAAAATTTAAACTCTTTCCCCAAAAACTAGTGAGGGACATATCACGAGCATCATTTTGGATTTGTTTATAAAGATGTGAATTTTTATCTTTCAAAATTGAGAGAATTGATTCCTTTTTTTCAACGGATAAAGTAACTAATTGGCTCCAATACAAATCTGATTTTTCAAAATGAGGAGTAAGAGCAGAACAAGAAGTAAGTAAAAAGGTAAATATAATGCTGACAAACTTCATAATAATTCCTCATTGAAATTTTATAATTTTTTATAATCAGAAAATAAGATTTTCACTTGATTGACACAAAGACGACGAAAAAAACTCTCATCAATCTTTTCAAATCCATGAATTTTAGTTGCAATTTGCCCGGAAATACAAACACAAGTTATTGGGGCTATTAAATTTAAGCCGACAACATTGATGTCTAAATCATTTGGTAATTTTTTTTGGCCGATAAAATATTTAAGTCTTTTATGAATAACTGGAACAACTCCATAGTCGTTTTTAGCTAGAGCATTAAGCATAAGTTTTCCGCCAGACATTGTATCGCGTATTACAATCTGATGAATTTCTCGGTTTGAATAAGAATAAACGGCAAACTCATAAAGGGCTTTGCAAAATTGGCGAATATCCCTATCTGAAAATTCAAAAAACTCTAAACTGCTATCGACTGTACTCAAATCAAAATGAGAAAAAACTTTTGTGGCTTCTTGAAAGTATAAAGTGAGTATAATATCAAGTAGGCCTTCTTTATTTTTAAAATAATAGCCAATCATTGCTACATTACAGCCCGCTTTTTGGGCAATCAAGCGAGTACTAGCACCTGCAAATCCCAATTCAGCAAACAAAGTACGCGCGACTTTAATAATTTTATTTTTATCAAATTCAACAGGCCTACCTCTATTTTTAGTAACTATCATACTTAATGAGCATCCATAACAGGCTTAGCAGTACCTTCTTTCTTTTTAATCAAGAGCAATGGCAATAAAGATAACAAATAACCAAAAGCAATGGTGCGAACAATTTTTTGGTAGCCAATAACAAATGCTTGCTTGTGGGCCATGCCAGTTAAAATTTTTACAGAATCTAGTGTGTGCGATCCCATTCCTACAAGAGTTGTCATTTTCCCTTGCATACTCATTTGTAATTGGAGAGCTAGACGATAGGCTTGGTGATCAAGTAAACTTATATGAGAAATTAAAGTAGCATAAGAGGCAGCTTGATTGCGCGAGAAAAAAGTAGAGATCAATGCTATCCCCACACTCCCGCCCAATTGACGACAAAGATTGAGAAGTCCAGCGGCTTGACCAATTTCTTGACCTTGGAATTGAGAAAGCACAATCGTGTTTATCGGAACGAATAAAAAAGCCAAAGCTGCTCCTCTAAATAGTAGTGGGACAAACATTCCATCAACAGAAGTGAGAGCATCGAAATAAGAAATTTTAAAAATAGCTATTGAAAGTGTGATAACTCCAGTGGCGATTAAAAAGCGGGCATCTACCTTGCGAAGACTAGCGCCTATGATAGGCATAATCATAGCGGCGAGAAATGCTCCAGGGATAAAAAGGGCTCCCGTTTGTGTAGCCGTCAAACCTTGTATATTAGAAACAAAAACAGGAATTATAAAAATTAGTCCATAAAGTGCTACCCCTACACCACTCATTAATAAAACTCCACCAGTAAAGGTTTTATTTTTAAAGTGCCTAAGCTCTAAAATAGGATGCTTGTTTCTAAGCTCCCACCAAATTAAACCAATGAGAGAGCTAACTGCAATGATTGTATTTACCAGAATTAACCTAGAATCAAACCAATCATCAGCCTGTCCACGTTCAAGAACAAATTGCAAAGAACCAATTCCAGTAATTAGTAAAATAAGCCCCAAAATATCAATGGGAGTTTTGTTATCCTTACGCTTTTGTTTTAGTTCTGCTTTAGAAAGTTTTAGACTTGGATCAAAGCCAACATCTTCAACTAAAATAAAGGATAAAACTGCTACAATAATTCCAATTGGCAAATTGATATTAAATATCATTCTCCAGCCAAAATGATCCGTCAGGTATCCACCAAGAACTGGACCAATAGTAGGTCCAACCATAACACTCATGCCGTAAATGGCACTGGCCGTTCCAGCTTTTTCTTTGGGAAAAGATTCAAAAATTAAAGCTTGTGAAGTTGGAAGTAATGCACCTCCAGCAAGCCCTTGAAGAATTCTAAAAAAAACTAGCATCCCTAGGCTTGTCGAGAGTCCACAGGCAACTGATGAGGCCGTAAAAAGTATAATACAACTTGTGTAATAAAGTTTTCTTCCAAACTGCGCTGATAACCAACTCGAAATCGGTAATACGATAGCATTGGCAATAATATAGCCGGTTACGACCCAGCTAATTTCATCGAGAGTGGCACCCAAATTTCCCATCATAGAAGGAATGGCGACATTCACTATAGAGGTGTCGATAATTTCTAAAAGCGAAGCTAATACGGCAGTTAAAACAATAAGTTTTGAGCGCATTAATGAATCCTGATTGATACCACTGCCGAAAGTCCTAACTGCAGAGCATCTATGTCACTATCTGACAAATTTTCTAAATCAATTTTCACGGGAACTCGCTGAACAACCTTAGTAAAATTCCCAGTGGCATTATCAGGAGGCAACAAACTAAATACCGCTCCAGTGCTTGGAGCAATACTTACAACCTTGCCAGAAAATTTCTTATGCGCAATCGCATCAACTTCGATTACAACCTCTTGATTAATTTTTAAATCTTTAAGCTCTGTTTCCTTTAAATTAGCTACAACCCATCTTTTCTTTTCTGCAACAAACCCAAAAAGTGGTTGTCCGGCGGGAACAAATTGTCCCGGCTCGACAGATTTTCTTGCAATCACTCCATCACTTGGAGCGAGAATTTTTGTGTATGACTCATTTAAACCAGCTTGCTCAGCTTGAGACTTGGCAGCCTTAAGTTTTGCCTCTAAATCTTTAAAATCAGCCTGAGCTTTATCAAAGCGCTCCATACTAATCGCCTGAGTTTTGTATAGTTCTTGAGCGCGACTATAATTAACTTTAGCTTCCTGCACTCGGGCCACCAAAGAAGAAACCATCGCGCTGGCAGCAGTAGTTGCATTTGAATAATCAGAAGTATCGATTTGAGCCAACACATCACCAGCATTAACTTTTTGGTGTTCTTCGACAAAAACTTTGCTAATTGTGCCGTTAACTCGAGAGGAGATCATTAAAAAGTGAGCTGAAACTTGGGCATTATCTGTCGTTATATGCAAATAACTGTCGTAACCATAGTAGCTCCCCAAGAGGAGGATAAATATTAAAAAAGGTATAACTAATTTCTTTAATCTTAATGGCATTTTATATTCTCCTTCCAATTGCTAATTCTAAATTAAGTTTTGCTTCAATCGCATCGAGTTGAGCTTTAACCACTCCAGCCTCAGAACGGGCCAAGTCCAATTCAGCATCAAGAAGATCAGAGCTTGTTCTAGTTCCGGCTTTTAAACCTGTTTGATAGATGCGTACACTCTCTTTTGAAGCAACAACAGATCGCAACTTAGCAGAATAGAGAACTGCACTATTGAGAAATCGTCTTTTCCAAAATTCTGCATCATTAGCAGAGCTCATTTCGCTTTTTTTAGACTTCTCTTCAAGTTGCTTTTTTTGATAATAGCTTTCATTGAATTTAGCGTAGCTAACTCCCCCATCAAAAACGTTCCAAGAAAAATTAATACCAAAAGAGTAAGCATTTCTAAATTTGTCAGTTTCGTTAAGTGAAAAATTTCTATTATTATAATATTGATAGTCCGCTACTAAATTCACTTTAGGCAACCACTGAGACCTGTCACTTTTATTGATAACTTCACTGGCCTCAACCCTTTTTTTCATGGCTTTTAAATCCAATCGTCCCATTGATTGCACTTCGGAATTAAGATCGAAATGATCAAATAATTTTTCATCTGGTGTGGGGAGTGCTTCAATTAATACTCTCGTCTCGTCTTGGCTTCCCATTGCTTCTGCTAGTGATTTTCTTGCCAGGTACACATTATCCTGGGCCGAAAATTTTTCAGGGATCGCCTGCTCGACTTGAACCTGAATTTTTAAAACATCGACCTTAGTTAGCTCCCCTTGCTTTAATAAATCTTGAGCTTTTTTTAAATGATCTGTCAGCGTTTTTAGATTTGCCTCTGCAACCGTTGCTAATACTTGTGCGCCTAGGGCTTGAAAATATTTTAGACGAATCGCATTTTCAATCGCTATTTTACTGTGCTCGTATTCCAGCTGAGCTGCTTCTTCATTTTTTATTCCGGCCATATAATTAAAGCTGGATCTAAAACCATCAAAGAGATTAAAAGAAGCAAGTGCTCCAAAAGATGTCTTGGGATAGGTGCTTTCAAAAACAGAAGTCGGTGAAATTTGAATCTGTTGATATTTTAAATCAAAAACATGATTAGCAACAATATCTATTCGTGGTAAAAAACTTCCCAGGGCTTCGCGCTTTTTCCAGTGGGCTAGTTCAAAAGCAGACTGAGCTGATTTCAACTCATGACTATTTTCTACCCCTTCTTTTAATGCCTGATCTAAAGTTAAATCACTTTGAGCCATTGCATTTTTAAAAACTAAAAGTACAAATAGTAGGCACAAAGAACGTTTGGCCCAAGTATTACTCATAAAAATTCCTCTTTCTCTTATTAATTAAACAATTGTTTAAATATAAGGATGAAAAAAGAGTCGTCAACTATTTTATTAATCATTTGTTTAATAAAGAGCTGCTTTCATTAGACAAGTTACAGACAATGCAGTTAACATTTAAAAATGAGAAATGATCCAAATTTTAAAATCTATTTATTTATTCTTTTACTAACCCACGCCTCAGTTTTTGCCAGCGACTTTAAAAATAGTAGTATGCCCATCTGGAAAACAGTCAATCCATATATGGCTGCTTGTGAAAATGTAGAAGCTTATAAAGTTATTTTTAGCTGCCTTAAACCTTAAGATTTTTTATAAAGGGACAATATGTCTGAACATCAACATTGCAATCACTCGCATCACCACCACCATCATTCAAGGACTAGCAATTATAATAATGCTTTTATAATTGGCATTACTTTAAATTTTTTCTTTGTCTGCATCGAAGCTTTTTATGGATACTTCTCTCATTCGCTATCTCTAATCGCTGATGCTGGACATAATTTAAGTGATGTTGCAGGATTATTTTTAGCTTGGGGAGCTTTTTGGCTATCGACAAAAAAACCAACTACTCAATTTACGTTTGGATTAAGAAAATCCTCAATAATTTCTGCTCTTTTTAACGCTATTATTTTATTAATTGTAGTTGGCATTATTATCTGGGAAGCCCTTCACCGGCTTTGGAATCCAAACCCTATCGAGTCCCAAACTGTTATGATTGTTGCTGGTATTGGAATTGTCATTAACTCGCTAACGGCCATGCTTTTTTTTAAGGATAAAAATCACGACTTAAATATCCGCGGAGCATATCTTCATATGGCCGCAGACGCCCTCTTGTCATTGGGAGTGGTCATTTCAGCTTTGGTTATTTCTAAAACTTCTTGGTTTTGGCTTGATCCTATTATTAGTTTAATTATTTCTTTTTTTATTATCTACAGTACTTGGGATCTTTTAAAAGACTCATTTTTATTATCTATGGATGCAGTCCCAACTGGAATTAACCCTATAACAGTGAAAAAATATTTTGAAAATTTAGAAGATATTCATGAAGTTCACGACCTGCACATTTGGGCGATGAGCACTACAGAGACAGCGCTTAGTGTACACCTAACAGTCAAAACTAATAGACTCAACAATAAAAAAATTACTCAAATTTCACAATATCTTAATGAGAATTTTAAAATTAATCACCCTACAATTCAATTTGAATTTTTAGAAGAACATTTTGAATGTCACTTAAAACCTGAGGATGTTATTTGAAAAAAGTATTTCATACCGGCTCTATTCAAAAATATATTGAAGAGCTTTACCAAAAATATTTACCTCTTAACGCTGGCAAAACAGCTGACTATATTCCAGAATTGGCAAAAGCCTCGAAAGATCATTTTGCGATCGTTGTCACCACAGTAGACGGCCAGGTTTTTAAAGTTGGAGATTTTGAACACAACTTCACTCTGCAGTCAACTTCTAAACCTTTTGTCTATGGTTATGTCCTCGAAGAAATCGGAAGAGAAAAAATGCTCTCTAAAGTTGGAGTCGAGCCAACCGGAGATGCTTTTAATTCCATAATAGAATTAGAAGAGCAATCTCACAGACCCTATAATCCCATGATTAACTCTGGAGCTATAGCCGTTAGCAGCTTAGTTGCAGGCAAAAATTTTGAGGAAAGACTTAAAAAAATTGTTTCCCTCTTTGAAAAATATGTAGGACATAATCTCACGATTGATGAAAATGTTTTCTTATCAGAAAAAAAAACTGCGCATCGCAACCGTGCTATCGCTCATTTACTGAAGCATTTTGGCATTATTGAAGAAGAAAATATTGAAGAGTCGCTCGATCTATATTTTAAACAATGCTCAATTTTAGTTAATACCCAAGATCTTTCAACTCTTGCAGCAACTTTGGCAAATAATGGAGTTCACCCTCACAACAAAGAGCAAATTTTATCAAGTGATACTTCGCGGGATATTCTAAGTTTAATGTTTACTTGTGGCATGTACGACTCTACTGGCCAGTGGGCTTACAGCGTCGGCTTACCAGCTAAGAGTGGGGTTAGTGGCGGAGTTCTTGCCGCACTTCCTGGAGTGATGGGTATAGCCGTTTTTTCCCCACTAATAGACGAGCGTGGACACTCAGTCCGTGCGCTTAAAGTTTTTCAAGATCTGTCTTCAAAGTATTCACTAAGTATTTTTTCTAGCGGAGAAAAATAATGCACGATCAATGGATTCCTGTAGAAAAGATTCAATTCTTAATTCAATCTGAAACTTTCATCCTCTTTTGGGTGTTACTACCATTGGCTTTTCTTTTTTATAAAATATTTTTAACAAGAATAAGTGACAAGAGACATGCTAATTTAAGAGATCGCTTTAAGAAAACACTCATTCATCTCGCTATGACTACAGTGCTTGCGGCGATTCATTGGTTTGTTTTTAAAAATGCCTACCAAACAAATAATGAGTACACACTTGTAAAATTTTCAAGCTATCTAAGTTTATTTGCCCTTATCTTTGGCGTTATTTCTCTCGTAAAACTGGCCCAGATCTATGTTTATCTCTATTTATTTTTTATGAACATGAGTGTTGGTGTTCCAAGATTATTGGCCAATATGTTTACCTTGGCATTTTCCCTTATCATTATCAGTTGGCTGGCAGCAGATGTTTTTGGTTTTCAATTGGCCGCAGTTTTAGCAACTTCTGCTGTCTTCTCTTTAGTGATGGGGTTAGCGCTTCAAGATACTTTAGGAAATTTATTTTCAGGGGTTGCCTTGCAAATTGATAGACCATTTAAGATTGGCGATTGGGTTGAAATTCATTGTGCTTCTGAGAAATGGAATGGACAAGTTCAAGAAATAAGTTGGCGGGCCACAACACTTATGGGTTTTGCTGATGAACTAATTTTAATCCCAAATAAATTGATTGCTCAAAGTCAGCTTATCAATTTTTCTCATCTACAAAAACCTGCACGTCTTAATCAAATGTTTCGCTTTAAGCTAGATGCCTCAATACCACTGGCCAGAAAAGCCTTACTGGAAGGACTGGCCAATATTCCAGAAATCGTTAGTGAACCTCCTCCTCGGACACTGATTACTGAAGTTACAGATTCTTGGATCTGCCTTAAAGTTTTTTATTCCCTTAAAGATTATGGAACCCGTTATAGAACTGGGGATCAGGTTATAAATCAAATTATGGATCATATAAGAAAATACAATTTATCACTCGCAAACCCTGTCATTAATTTAATCAATTCTGATTCAGAAGATTAAAGTATTTATCTTTCACCATTAACTGATATTGAATAGATTAATAATTCAGTGGAGGTATTCTGTGAAAAATAAAAATATCGTTGTTTGTGTAGACCTAAACCAAGAGAGTCTTGAGACACTTAAAAAGCTTCAGCACAATATACTCTTTGAAAACGCCAAAATACACCTAGTTCATATTTTCGAAATTCATATCTACAATGCAGACCTAGTTCCTATTATTTTCCCAACAGAAGTTCAGTATCCAGATATTGAAGCTAGTACACTTAAAATGCTTGATCAATTATCAAAAGATATTGGTATCAAACCTATAAATGTCCAACTTAAATGCTACTTTTCTCATTCTCGAGAAGAAAAAATAATCTCTTACCTTAAAGAGGTCGATGCAGATTTAAGCGTTGTGGCGACCAGGGGAAAACATGGTATTGAGGGTTTTTTCTCCAGCTCCCTTACCGATTTCCTTTGCAAGTATTCTCCTTGCGATATCCTTGTTTTAAGACCTAAAAAATAATTTCAGCCCCCTTTTTGAGACAAGAGTAGTCAATATGTTTGACCCAAATTCTTTTTGGGTGTTTAATTATGATATGAGCATAGCCGTTCTAGATCAAGGTCCTGAGCTTTTTTGGTTTGTGAGCAATGCTCTCTTACAAGATGAAATTCCCCTCAAGCATATTCAAAGCATCGATGTTGGTGAAAAATATATTCTCCAAGAACTGCCACAAATAGTTATCATAAATGGTGATGATAAATCCCTACTTCCGGAAATCTTCATCGGAAGGATGCGCAATCACGTCTTCGCCAGAAATACTCTCTTTATCGTTATGACTTCTGATATTTCAAGTGACTTTAAAAAATCACTTTTAATTGCAGGGGCCGGACAAGTTCTCTACCGTGGACGAGGTTTTAGTCCTTCTCCAAAATTTTTTGCAAGTCTGATTAAGTGGTTTTTAACTTATAAATCACCTGAGCCTCTCATCTTTGATTATAAACCAGTGCCTTTTTTGGCACCAGCAGAGTTCACAAGTTATGGTCGAATAGGCTGGATATCTGAAAATCAATGTTTAGTAGAAACCAATATCAATTTAAATCCTGGGCAGAGTATCGAAATAAGAAATACTCTATTTGAAGAATTAGAAATTAAAAATTTAAAACTCGAGTGTATCGAAAAAAATAAGGTTGGACGTTACTATCAATACTCCAATAGCCTCCTATGCAAAATCGAAAGTAAAGACAGAGTTAAAGACGCTAAAAAATTATCGGCGTGGATTGAAAACAACCATGAGATTTCCAAACATAAGCCCATTAAATTAGTCTACTTTGAATCAGATGCCAATTACCGCAATGAAATTAAGCAAATGATAAAAACAGATAAGCGCTACTGTGCACGTGGCTATTCTCATTTGGAAGATTTTCAAGAAGTTCTCGAATATCAAATGCCTCATCTCTTATTGATAAACAGAGATTTGATTCAAAAAAATAAATCTAAATTTGATGCACTTAAATCTTATATGCAAAATCATTTTTGTTTTTGTATCACATACTCCTCTAGTGACATTTATGATTTGGATGAGTTTAAAAAAAATTATCCCAATATCATGCACTCTCCAAAAATAATTGAATTAGACTTGCTTGAATCAATGATATCCAAACTAGAAAAAAAATTACCTCAAAATCAGCAAACTGATGAGAAAAAAATTTTTTTCAACAAGCACTCCCCCTATAGCCGCCTAACTTTTCACTCTCCTTGTAGGTTGACCGAGCTTGCCTTATGCGGAGTGGGAATAGAGCTCCCTTTCAACATCGCTAATTTCTGTCCGTGTGAAATATCCAGTCATAATTTTACATTGGCCCAGATGGGAAGAGGTCAATTTTTTCGTTCGTTTTCAGGAAAAGCCAACACTGATAAATCAAAAGGTATTTATCAGCGCTTGATTTTTATGGGACAAAACATAAAGGATAATGAACTAGTAAAAATAACAATAGAAAAAATAAATGCTCAAGGTTTTGACTCTTGGGCTGCTAATGAGCCAATATCTGATAAAAAGAATAGATAAACCTATCACACACATTTTTATTTCTTATTATTAAAAATATTCCAATCTCTTTAAATTTAGCTTTAAATTTCTATAGATTCTATAAATAAATTTATGGAGAGGTTAAAATGAAGGAAATTTTCAAAAACAAAAATAACCATAAAAAAAATGAACAATCAAAACAGAAAGAACTTCAAAAACAGGATTATGAAAAGCGAAAATCTCGCGAAAGAGATATAAAAAAAGAACAGGTACACGAGAACCAAAATCGCCCCCTTGAACACTGGGGGGAATAAGATTTAATGAAATCCTAATAATTGAAAACTATCTTTTATGTTCAGTATCAACTAAAGTTAAAATGTCCTATTTCTCTATTGAGGATATATTGATAATGAAAATAATCAAACAGAACACTATACTCTCTATTGTTTTTTTCATCCTTGCTTTATTTCAACTCACTGCGCAAGCAAAAATAGAAACAGTCTTAGGCAGTATCCCACTTTCAAATAATCCCAATATTGCACTAAAAGTTCCTGAAACAACTAAACCTGAAATCATACTTTCCAGATCTCAATATGTCATATCCTACAATAAAAACAATCGCTCCCCTAATTGGGTCGCTTGGAAACTTGAAGCAAATCAAATAGGCACTAGTGGGAGATCAAATAATTTTATGATCGATAATGAGCTAGAATCATTTTTGAATCAAAACCCAGCAAATAGCCATGCTGTCGATTCTACAGAATACAAAGGAAGCTGCTTTGACCGCGGTCATCAAATACCTTCGGCAGACAGAACCGATGATATCGCCAATAATGAGGCTACTTTTTTAATGAGTAATATGATTCCGCAAACACCTTACCTAAACAGAGTGATCTGGGAGCATCTAGAGCAATACACTCGCAACGTAGTTCAACAAAATGGTAAAAAAGCATATATTATCGCTGGACCTATCTACGAGCTCGATTATGGGAAAATTGGACCCAATAAAGACATACCTGTGCCTTCAAAGAACTTTAAGATTATTTATTTTATAAATGCAGATCAAACGGCTAAAGATATCAATAGCGAGACTCCAACCATCGCAGTTATTATGCCCAATGTCCTTCAAGATGGTAGTAGCCCACTTAATAATCCTCAAAGGTGTTTAGCTCCCTTGATAAATCAAAGCAGCAATAGAATGGATTGGCAAAAATATGTTACAACGATTGAGGAAGTTGAAAAAGAATCCGGAGTAAGCATTACTCGCACTGCAAATAACTTTGATAGCGACGCCCAATAAATAAGTTTCATTTTAATTTTGTCTTTTTTATTTTAAAGCAACTATCGCAAACTCTTAATTATTGAAAACTATATTGGTTTTCAAAATAAAGGAGAATGATAATGCCAAAAACTAGAGAACACACAACAAGTAATACCCAATCAAGTAAAACACCTGGCTCAGGTTCTGCTGGAAAATCTCAGGTATCATCTGAAAAGGAAAAGAAAAAAGCGGGCCAAGAGAGTTTCTCACCAGAGAAGCCAATTACAAAAAATAAGTAATTTATACCATTGAGCTGGGAGAAGCCCAACTCCCAGCGTTTATCTATCAAAATCGTTTTATAAACTACTCATCATTTGAGATATCACTTTTTCTATCATATGCTGATGTCGTACCCCCTTTTTACTAAATGGAGGTTACTATGCCAGCTACAACTCTCACTAAAGGCCTACAAAAACTAATCCACAGCCATTATCCCTTATATGGAGTAGCTAACTTTTATAAAAATGGTGAATACCTCTTTAAAAAAGGAGCACCTGTATTTGGTGTCATGTATATTTATAGTGGCATTATAGAATTGATCTATAAAAATGAAGAAGATTTTTTAATCAACAGCTTTCTACCTTCTGACAAGATACTTTGTGAGGATTTAAGTCTCACCTGTTATCCTTTTGATGCTAGAGCAAAGATCGATTCACTCATTTATTTTTTTGATAAATATTTTCTAGAACATGAATTTAATATTTCGATGGGAGAAATTTCATGAAATGGATAATAGGATATTTAGCAGATATAGCCATTTTACTTTTCTCCAAAAATAGCAAGATCTCTAAACATCTCTACAATTTAAATTTTGATACAAAAATTTTAGAGAATAATAAAATTCCAATAATGGGTTTTAGAATTCTTAAAGGATCTGCATTTTTATACAACAGCAACAACAAACTCATGGCAGAAATTGGCCCTCACTCAACATGGGGAATGAGGGAAATTTTAGTCAACTTAGCTGCTAATACAAATGTCTACGTGAAAAAAAATTCGATCGTTTTAGCTATAGGAAAATCAGAGTTGAAAAAACCATGGACTCGTATTTTTTTTAATAAAAATGCACCCCCTTAATTTTCGCTCTATCTTTTGAGCTAAATTTTTTCTTCAAATTACTTCTGTCATAATCAACTTCTTTTCTCACTTTTTTGCGAGAATGTTTTTCAACATGACGATAAACCTTAGAAATATTAAACGAAATATTTTCAACATGCTCTCGTAGTTCAGCTAGTTCGTAATCACTTGAACGATCTCTCCTCATCATCGGCTTTACATTTTCTACTAACTTCATTTTACCTCCTCTTAAAAGATGAAGCTAAGATGTTTCCAAAGAAAAGTTAAAAAACAAAATACAAAAATTAAAAGAGTTCATTTTTTTAAATTATGCAAGACTCATTAATGAACTATCTAAATTGGTAACTTCTTTTACTTGCTTGTTTTCTTGCTCAACTTTTTCTTTAAATGCTTTTGCAACATCAACAATCAATCGATCATATTTATTTTTCACATGACAACCGAGAGAAATTCTAAAAATCCAAGAATCTTTTTTTGCTCCAATTCTAAGAAGTGATTGTCCACTTGCTTGGCTTGTCACATTAAAAAGAGGGAGAAAGGATAGTCCTAAATCATTTTGAACTGACCTGACAATAGCGGGAAGACTATCACTTTCAAATACAATATTTTTATCTATTTTTCTTTCATCAAAAAATTTATCTATCTGAGAACGAAGTGCCATCGGTCCTGAAGGAAGTACCCAGTGCATATTTTTTGTTTTTAAGATTTCACTCACAATTGTTTCTGAAGATAAACTCACTTCATCCATGTCAATTTCAAATCGATTAGTTTTCTTTGAACAACATAGCACAATTGGAACTTGCACTTCTTGCAATTCATAGTATTCCTGATCTATAATTGTCTCACTTGAGACGAGCAAGTCAATTTCTCCAAAATGCAAATGGTCTATCAATTGATTTGCTGTTCCTGAAAAAATATTTATCTGGGGTCTTTCCTTTATTGGCAATTGTCCCAAATAATGACTAAGAACTTCTGTTATAAATTCTTTTTCTAATTCACTCGATACACCAATTTTAATTTTTTTATTATTTGTAGGATTTGATTTTGAGATTGAGCTCTTCATCTTGGCAGAGACTTCAAACATCTTTCTACAATATTCATAGATAAGGCTTCCACTGTCTGTAAGCTTGTTTCTTCGACCGACTTTCTCAAACAACTTTAAGCCCAGAAATTCTTCCAGAACTTTAAGCTGACTACTTAGGCTTGGTTGACTGACATGCAGTTCTTCAGCAGCAGCGGTAATGCCTCCAACTTTTGCAGCAACATAAAAATAATAGAGATGGTTGTAATTAAAACTCATAGAACCTCCGGTTTTGAGGGCGAGATAAAGTTGAGAAGATGGCATAGTGAAAAAAATTTATCAAGTCTATTGGAGCAAAGACTTTTTGCCTCAATGAAGGGGGCAGTAATCATATACTTCCTGCAGTTTTTTTATTGTAATGCAGACGCAAATTATACAACCCATCAAAATACCATCAATATAAAAAACTTATATTATGGCAGAAGTGTTGCAAATACATAAATAGGTTTGAAAAGTGCATAGGAGTTTTTTATGAAAAGATTAGCGATGGCGGTAATTGTTTTTTTAGAAATTATTTCGAATGCTGTTCGTCTACATCAACCTAGGTATTTGATAAACTTAGCTAAAAAAGAAACAATGCTGTTGGCTCCAGAAACTGAAAAAGATTTAAGTGTTGCAGCTTGATCTCCAATACTGTCCAAACAAAAAAAAAGGGAACCAATGGTTCCCTTTTTTGATAAAGAATAATTTATTAAAATTATTTTTTAGCTGCTTCAGAAGTAGCTGCTGCAGATTTTGTGTTCTTAGCAGTCAAGTTAGAATCTTTTTTAGAAACTTTTTTAGCTACTTTTTCTTCTTTTTTAGCTTCTGTTTTAACTTCTGCAACTGCAGAGTTTGATTTTACGTTTTTAGCTTCGCAAGCAGAAAGTTCAGCACCTTTAAGGTTTGCACAAGCTTTTGATTCAGCTTTTGATTCAGCTTTAGCTGCAGTTTTTACTTCATTTTTAGCTGCAATTTTAGTTTCTGTAGCTGAAAAAGCTGCAACTGAAGTTAGAGCAAGAGCGATTACGATCAATGATTTCATGTGGACTCCCATTTTTTAAGCAAAATATTTTGCTTGTTGTTAAAGACAAGTAATTGTAGAGCAATTTACACTTTTTTTTTAATTCGACAATTTTAAAATGAGGACCATATAAAAATAATATGGTTTTTTGCAATGTAATTATTTTGTAATAATTGGTAAAAACAATTAAGACAACTCAGTAAATTATATTTGAAAGAGGTCAAAACAGAGGGTTGCAAGCTTTTCATCCTTGGAAGGGGCAAGGCGCTCCACAACTTCTTCTAATAAAAGCGCTAACTTCTCTCTCACCCACTCATAATCATCTTTAGACAAGGACATAATCCCCGAATAGTGAAGATTATCTTGCCTAGGCGTTTGAATCGCTTCAATGGCCTTTAAGCGCCAATGGCTATGGTGCTGAGTGAGAATGGGTGAATCTTTTTCCAAGTGCAATACAGATTTTTTAATCTTGTAATTGGAGCCTTTTTGTTCAATCAAATTATTATCGCCCAAAAATTGTAGCACCGATAAAATCCTGGCCACCGGAAGATTGAAATAACGAGTAAGGCTACTGACATTTTGAAGTTCAGGAATCATCAGCGCCATATGAATGGCAGCATAATGCCAACTGCTGTAATAAATCATTTGATCTTCTAATTGCATACTCTCTTTAATATTCAATCGCTTTTTCAAAACTGAGTGTTGCTCGCATCTTTGCGAGATCTGCTTACCAAAAATATTTTCTAGAGTTTTAGTTCCAGAGCGCTCTCTTAGAACCAATAAAATAAAAAATTCGCTATCCACTTCACTCAACTCCATATAGCGAGCACAAGCTTCAGCTTGTTCCAGGCTAAAATGGTAATCTCCTGACAAGACGTGAGTAATAAAGGGGTTTTGGCAACCAATGGCCTCTGCAATTTGTTTTCGTTGTCCACGACCAAGGTTAGGCGTCTTATCGATCCAATCTAAGATAAACTGCTTGTAACTCTTGTATTCATAAATAGATGACTTTTTCATATCAACTCCCCTAAATGATAATATTTAGTATTACTAAATTAGTCACTACAATTTTAGTGAATAATAATTGCACGGTTACGTCTATGCTTGATAAAAATATGTTATAGAAAACTAATAAAGGTAGGTCTCTATGAAGTTTTTATCTGTAATAGTGCTCTTTTTTTCTTTTGGCCTTCAAGCTAAAAATCTTGGTGGAGTCTCTGGCGGGGGCGGAAGTTTAATATCGCCTACTGCTCCTGCTGAAGTTCAAGACCCCAAAGAAATTAGGGCCATTATAAAAGGTTCAAAGAATTTACTGCAAAAATTTGTTAACGCAAAGTACTCACTTTATAAAAGTGGTAATATGGATTTTGAGAGTTTGAAGCTTTACACTTCACTATTTGCTGATGGCGAAAATAACATCCACGAAGTTTTGGAAGAAATCACTATTGACTCCCCTCTTGATAAGCCTTGTTACGATAGCCAAGGAAATCAATTTGACGGCAGTACCTTTGGTCAAAGTCATCATTCAGTTTGTATTAGCGCTTTTACCATTGCAGCTAAATGTGAAAAAAATGAAGTTCCACTTCAGGCTACAGCACTTGTCTTTCACGAATTTAGTGAACTGGCAGGACTCTCTGATGAAGATGCGATCAGACTACAAAAACAAGTTTTAGACGAATTAAAGGTTTTTTAACCACCGAATCGACAACATATCTCAGGAGGATCTCTGTGAAGCATTTAGCACTATTATTCACTCTCTCTTTTGCACTTTCTAATTCTAGCTTTGCTCAAGACTTAGACACATTAAGTTTAAAAAACAACATGAAGCAAAGTGGAATCGCTTTTAAGCAAATATCTACAACTATAAGTGATACTACTAAAAACCAAGAAAATGCCGCTTTAGTAGAAAAAATTATTGGTTACCTTGAAGCCGCAAAAAATCAAAATCCTGACTCAGTCACTAACGGCTCTTATGCTGATTACCAATCTTTAATCACTCAAGAGATTGCCGTCTTAAAAGAACTACAAGCAGCATTTTTAAGCAATGATAATACTGCCGCTTTAAATATTGCTCAAAGAGTAAATAGCTTGAAGAAAGAAGGACATGATAAATATAAATAGTTAACTAATCTCAAAAAAAGCCAAACTTATGTTTGGCTTTTTTTTGGTCTTTTTTTGTTTAAATATTTTTTTTAATCTGCAAACCCCGAATCTTTCCATTTCTTGAGCATCTCAATGACTTCTTCAGACACTCTTGGGACTGAACTTGTTTGAGGTGGCATTTCGTTATCGTTAGTAATCCAAGCATCAGTTACTGAATAAAGAATATCATCATATTTGTCGACGATTTCCTTTTTGGTCATATACTGAGGTCTTTTAGGATGCTTGGCCAAAACATCTGGATTGTGGCAGCGGATGCAGCTTTTTTCAAAGAGGTTTACTTTAAGCGATGAATAAGTGGGGGCCAATGGAGTTGGTTTTTGAGCTTGGCCTCCATTAACTTTCAGTATATAAAACCTTACTAAATCTAGCGACTGAGATGTCAAACGAGGAGAACTCTGAGGCATTTGCCCTGATTGAACAAGTTTATATAACTCAGAGTTGGCCGGATCCCCAGGCACTAATCTTTTAATAACTTCGGCTTCGCTATTAACCCATGAATGACAATGCATGCACTGAGGCTTTAAAACATTTTCATGTAAAACAGAAAAATTAACTTGGTCGATGGAGTAATTAAAAACTTTAAAGCGTGAACTCTCGTCTGTTCCAGTCTCTATTTTACATGCAACTGAAGTCACAAAGAGCAAGGGGATCATAAATTTATTCATGAATGACATTTATTACCACCAGTTTAAAAATATTTGACCAAAGAGCGTCTTCTCTAGTAGCAGATCTGTGCTCTTTTGTCTGTACTCCACTATAAAAGATACATGGGGTGAGAATTTAAATTCATTATTAAAAGTGTAGAGCTCTTCTTTCTCAGAGAAGGGACTATCTACTTTTAAAAATTGTACTCCCAATGAAGTTCGAAAATACTCTTGTATAAAGTAGTGAGCCTCTATCAAAGAAGACCATTGATCAAATTTCATTTTAGAGTTTTTAATCTCTCTTTTGGTAAAGTCTAGTTCCGACATTATGGCCCAGGGTCCAGCACCCCACTTAGTAAAAGCGCCAAGCAGTCCTCTATTAATCGATTTGCCAAAAGCTAAGAGTGTCTGAGGTCCCAATACTAAATTAGGCATGAGAAAAAATTCTTGTTTAGTAGCAAATCCAGATTCTCTATTAGCTATATTATCTGATGGATTTGGTGCAAAAAGCAGATAAGTTTGCTGCCATTGTTTATTAAGTCTTAAATACTGAACTTGAATCGGCACATCGCTAACACCTAAGCGGTTTCGCTCTCTAACATAAGCAGTGTGATCTATCAGATGTAGCCCCATTGGAAGGTTACTTCCCCCAAATACTAAATGATTATTTTTATCAATTGAATAATCAAGCTTGAAAGTTCGAAGATAAAGTCTATTGATCCAACTCGATTGTTTGGCAGTATCGCTATCTACCCCTTTTTGTCTGGCCGTATTTGGAGCCACTGCAAAAGTGATCTCTTGTCTCAAATCTTTTTTCCACTTTATGCTATTGGTATAATCGAGCTGCATCGGAAAAATTCGAGTCTTGTTGCCGCTGTAATCATAAAGTCTTTCAAGGACCATTACTCTAGCTTCAAGTGAATGCTCCATTTTTCCTTCAAAATTTAAAAATGAATTCTCCTTAGTCGCAGTATATTCTCGACTTAAATAACTTTCAGTATAAGCAATCCCTTTTCCATAGGCGCTTAAGGAGCCTCCACCTTCGGCCGATTGATGACAAGCCAGGCAACTAGAATAATTTAAGCGAATATAAGTAGGATAAGCAAAGATATGAGATGAAAAAAGAAAAAGTGTAAGTAAAATTAGAAATCTAAAAAAACTCTTTAGTCTCATTTTTTGAACACCTTCATTTTAATTACGACGCTATCTTCTAGTTCGATACCTAAGTAACTAGGAATTTCTATCGCCAATTCTTTTAGACTTATATTAAAGGAGACATCCGTATTTTGATTTTTATCAAAATTTAATTCAATTTTTTTACTGAATGCTTTTTTTCCAAAAAGAAAGTTAGCTTCGCCGTTGCATTTAATGAGAATTGACGCTGTTTTTTCACAGGTGGCTTTATCTAAATTCATTTTTAAAAGAGCAGGCTTCTCTTTTGCCGATAGTACTAAAAAAACCTTTTCGAACATGTGTTGATCCCGAAGATCAATTCCGGTTTTGAGGGTCTGCGCATCTAGCTCAACTTCAATTTTTTTAAGAGTTAATAAGTCATCAGAAAAATCAGCACTTAATTTTTTAAAAATCTTAGAGCTGCCTTCAATTGTCAATCCTGGAACATTTGTTTCTGCTCTAAATGAAACATCTCCAGAATAGAGAATCTCTTTAGAGAAAAGTACGGGGGAAAAAATTAAAAAAAGAGTTATTAGGACATTTCTCATAAAGTCTCCTCTATTACGTCTATACTAATCATGCTACTTTGAGTCAAATTCTTCAATTTATATTTACGAAATAAACAATAATAGAATTTAGTAACGCTAAACTAAAAAAAGGCTCTCCAAGGAACTTAAATTCTGGCTTGAAGCAGAGACTACATTTCAGGCTTTTCACTTTTATTGACTTCAAGCTCGCCTGGAGTGGGAATGCTTGGTCTCAAATGAGAACCCTTTACCATCCATTCATTTATGGCAATAGGAATCTCTAAAAAAAAGTCCCCTGGTCTGAAGGAAAGTTTTCTATCAAAAGCTTTACCATTTGATTCTTGAAAAAATTTAGTTAATCGATAAAGTGGACCCGCAATTTTATGTGAAATAAAGACTCCCCAAAAGATATAAAAAAGTAAAGTAAAACTGCTACAGATGAGAAACAAGGATTGCATTAAATTTTTTTGATCAGCGATGAGAGAAAAGTAAGGGTGATCAGCAGGCAATCCAGTAACGACTCCTTGATCTACTAATTTAGAAAAATAAATATTGAGTGAGAAATAAAAGATTATGAAGCAAAATGCACTAGGTATCAAAGTATATAAAATAAACTTGAATTGAAAATTACGATTTATTATATAATTTCGACGTTTTAAATAACTCATAATTCTCCTTGAATCTAAAAATTGCTTGCTAGAGATACACATTTTAATTCAATAATATCAGATAAAGATTCTATGCTTAATCAAATTAATCTTCTACCGAATATTTAATTTTCCTCGAGAAAATCCAAATCTCTTCCATAGGTTTCATTCAAGATAAACAGGGAAATAAAGCTCATGGAAAAGACCACACCACCAATGATCAAAACACATTGAATAATACTAAAATGGGGTTTCAAATATAAAAAAGTTGTAGCAATAATCATTCCTGATCCTCTGACAAAGTTTGGAACCGTTGTCGCCACCGTTGAACGAATATCTGTCCCGAATTGTTCGGCCGCAGTAGTAACGAGCACCGCCCAATAACCTGCACAAGTCCCTAATAATAAGCAGAGACTATAAATATACTGTGGAGAAGCCCCCCTGGCTTGTGTGTAAACAATAATAGTCAGAAATGCCACCACTAAGAATAATCCGATAGCCTTCTTTCTGCTTTTTAATAACTGCGAGACAACACCACTTATTAAATCGCCTAAGGCTAACCCAATTGATCCATAAATCAGAGCATCGGCAGCAGTAACTGGACTTAGTAAGTGCAGCTCAGAGGTAACCTCTGGAGCAAGTGTTAGAAGTATTGCTGTAATAAAATAAATCGGTATTCCCACTGCCACAGAGCTTAAATAACGAATGGCTCTTTTTGGAGCAAAAAGTAATTTTACATTCCCTCGTGCTATCTTTTTATGTTGTAAGGCTTTAAACATGTCCGAATCAAAACTTTTTAAACGAGCAACAAGAAGGGCTAAACCTAAAACTCCGCCAATAATATAGGCATGGTTCCAAGCAAAATATTTTCCTACAACCGCAGCACATAAACTGCCAACCATCCCCAATGTGGCAACTAGAGTTGTCGCATAACCTCGGTCTTCTTTATCTAGAGATTCGGCAACGAGAGTAACGGCAGCTCCAAGTTCACCCGCCAGGCCCACTCCAGCTAAAAAACGTAAAAATTCATATTGCCAAATATTTGTCACAAAACCGTTGAGGAGATTGGCCATGGAGTACATCAAAATAGAAGAATATAAAACTGTATGTCTGCCTTTTTTATCACCTAAAATTCCCCAAAAGATTCCACCTAAAAGCATTCCCCCCATTTGAAAATTATAGAGACTAACACCAACATGAATCATATCTTCCATCTTGGTTATACCAAGTGCTTGCATAGACCCAACTCTTACAACTCCAAAGAGAGTGATATCAAACATATCCACAAAATAACCAAGAGCTGCAATAAGAACTGTAGGTGTGACGATTCGAGAAAATAATGATTTTTTCATAGTTTGCCTTTGGAAATTAAAATGACAAGCCAAATTTATAGCTTTATGGAAGCGAATTGACTATATTAGGACAAAGATTTAAGGCATAAAAATGATGATTGATATTATTATCCCCACCTATAATCGGGCCGGAGTTCTCAATAGGGCCATCGAATCAGTACTCAATCAAAGTTATCAAAATTTTAAAATTATGATCATTGATGATGGCTCTACTGATGAGACAAATGACATATTAAAAAAATATTGTAACCATCCTCAAATTCAAATACTTACTCAAAAAAATAAAGGAGTCAGCGCAGCTAGAAATTATGGCATTCTCAATTCTCATTCACCTTGGATTAGTTTTCTTGATTCAGATGATGAATGGCTAAAAGACAAATTAAAAAAGCAAGTCGACTTTATTCAAAACAATCCTCTTTGCCAGTTCCTACACTCAGAGGAGATTTGGATGAGAAATAATGTGCGAGTAAATCCCAAAAAAAAACATAGTAAAAACTCTGAAAATATCGCTCTTAGATCCCTTGATTTTTGTCTCATCTCGCCTTCGACAGTTCTCTTAAAAAGGACCCTTTTTGAAAAATACGGCCCTTTTAAAGAAACCTTTATAGTCTGTGAGGATTACGATCTATGGAACAAAATATTAGCCAGAATCAGCATAGACTATCTCAATGAAGCACTAGTGATAAAATATGGAGGGCATGAAGACCAATTATCAACTCAATTTGTGGCCATGGATTTATTTCGGATTAAATCTCTTCATGATTTGTATGAACAAAAGGATATAGAAAATTCACATAAATTAATAATTTTAGAAGTCATCAAAAAGAAAGCGCATATTTTATTAAAAGGTTATGAAAAACATAATCAACTATCACGGATAAAAGAACTTCAAGCATTATTACATTCGCTTGAAGTTCTCTAAACTCGCCAAAACCTCTTTTATAAATCACTCAAATCAAGGCTAGAATTTAATTTTTTAAACTTTTCTAACATCCAATAATTTTGTCTAATACTTCCGTCAGTAAACTTATTAAAATGTTCAAAGTTTAAACGTGTAGGTGAAATGACTTTAAGAGTTGTTCCCACTGTTTTAAAGGAGAAGACATACATTCCAGTAGCCACTTTATGATTAGTATCGGATGAGTTTGCACCATAAGTTACAAGTGGAGTCGTTCCATTATCGCAAGGTGTGGGTGTACAGGATCCCCACATTCTCATATTTAAGCCGGCCGTGATTTCAATTTTCACAATACCTCTAGTATTCGGATTCATATTTACCCACGTTCCCAAAAAATCTGAATCTGCTGCAAATGCACTCAATGACAATAGTGCAGTGATACTAAAAGCAAAAAGCAAACTAGTAAGCTTTTTCATAGAATCTCCTTTGTTATAAATTACTCGTTTGAGTAAATATCAAACTAATTGGAGGATAAACTTTTGTGAGAATTTTAAAAAATATATTTAAGAAATAATGATAATTACTTTTTAAGATGAAGCTTCTAGCTCTACTCATCGAGAGGCACATAACCAAGAGCTATGCAGACAAGAACCTCAATACCAAAATATAAACTCATCCCGTTATGTGTAAATGATCATCCACAAAAATCATCAAATGTCAGGATCTTGTCAGGGGCAATTAATAAAAAACTAACACTACTTTTCAAATCTTCTCTTTTAAGATTTTAAGTGGATGGAAATACATATTAATTTTTTTAGTATAGACTTTGAAGTTGGACAGCCAGTGCCTGGATTGAGTCTTTCTAGTACAAAAGCAAGAAGCTATTTTCCTGCCCTAGCTGATTCAGGCTTAAAATTTATTGATTACGGCACTATTTCCCCTCAATTACCACAAGATCAACTAAAAATTCACAATGATAATGATTTAAAAAAAATAGAATGGCAAAGATACCAACTTGCTTATAATAAGTGCCTGAGTCTATTAAATCATAGCACACCTCTATTAAATTGGGGAGGGGATCACAGCATCGCCCTATCAACTGTCGGAGCATTTGCTACGCATTTTAAAAATGAAGGGTATGTCCTTTGGATAGATGCACACGCCGATTTAAATCTCCCCAAAAGCTCGCTAACTGGCAACTTTCACGGAATGCCACTGGCAGTATTATTAAATATAGATAACATTGCAAACGAATCTTTTCCCTGGCTTCAAGAAACTCTCGATACAAATAAATTAATTTATCTTGGCCTAAGGGATCTAGATCCCTATGAAATCGATCAAATTAAAAAACTTCGTATTAAGACTTTTTTTTATGAAGATATTTTAGAATTCGGGATTGTGAATGTTGCTAATGAAATTCATGAAATCACAAAGGGCTCTCCCTTACACATAAGCTTCGACATTGACAGCACAAATCCAATTTACGCTCCTTCAACTGGAGTTATCGCTCATGAAGGTCTTACGCCTTTTGATTTTTATATTTTAGGTGAGCAATTATTTAGAAAATCACTCATCAAATCTATAGATATAGTTGAAGTCAACCCTGCCATAGGAAATTTGGACCAGGTTAATCTGACATATTCAACTGCATTTAATTTTTTAATTTCCATTTTTAGTGAGAATTATCCTGGAGGACTTTATGATGACATGGGCGAAAGAAATCAAAGAAAATACTATCCTCAGATGGAACGGAGTCTATAATTTTAGACCTAAAATTATTTTTTCCCTCGAGACTTCTCAATATATTTTAAAAACTGCTAACACTTATGAAGAGCTAGTTGAAAGTTGCAGACTTAGGTATAGTGTTTTTTTCCAAGAGCAACAATCAATTGAAGAAAGTGGCATTGATGTCGATCGTT
>CANFNL010000005.1 GCA_947448205.1 Bacteriovoracaceae bacterium | reverse complement strand
TAAGATTGAAGGAGCAAAACCTTCATTTTTTAAAGATTTAATCTTTTTACTAATAGGACCCATTTGGGTAGTGAAAAAATTCACAGATCAAATGGCTTTTAAACTTTTTAATAATGCCAAGGATACTTAGAGAAATCTTTAGGGCGTTTTTCAACAAAAGAATTGCGTCCTTCAACTGCTTCCTCTGTTCCATAAGCCAAGCGTGTGGCTTCACCTGCAAATAGCTGTTGACCTACTAAGCCATCATCGATCATATTAAAGCCAAATTTTAACATTCTCATTGCCGTTGGTGATTTAGCATTCATCTCTCGGGCCCAATCTAGAGCAACATTTTCTAATTCTTTATGAGGAATGACTGCATTGACCATGCCCATATCAAAAGCTTCTTGAGCGCTATAGTTTCTTCCTAAAAAGAAAATTTCTCTAGCACGTTTTTGACCAACCATGCGCGCCAGGTATGCAGATCCATAACCAGAATCAAAACTTGCTACATCTGGATCAGTTTGTTTAAAGATAGCGTGCTCTGCTGAAGCTAAAGTTAGATCGCATACAACGTGGAGTGAGTGTCCACCACCGACGGCCCAACCAGGAACTACGGCCATAACCACTTTTGGCATAAATCGAATTAGCCTTTGCACTTCTAAAATATGCAGCCTGCCTAATCTGGCCATATTAATTTTTGAAGATCCTACATCGGCCGCATCTTGACCTTCGTACTTATATCCATCTTTTCCTCTTATGCGTTGATCTCCACCCGAGCAAAAAGCCCATCCGGAATCTTTTGGAGAGGGGCCATTGCCTGTAAGTATAACGACACCCACATCAGGAGTAACTCTGGCATCATCCAAAGCAATATAGAGTTCATCAACGGTTTGCGGCCTAAAGGCGTTTCGAACTTCAGGGCGGTTGATAGCGATTCTAACAGTACCTTGATCAATTGCTCGATGATACGTTATATCGTTAAATTTAAAACCTGGAACTTCGATCCATAATTTTGGATTAAATATTTCTGAAATCATTTAAATGCCCCTTGATAATTTTTTATATCATTAATCCTTCTTTAAAGCCACCTACGCTTTGGATCTTTGCGATCAACTGGCCATGAAAGAAAGCAAGATTCTTTTTTTAAAATTGTTATTAAATTATGAACAACGACTGATATATCTTCTATACTCCAAAAGTCATCGTGAAAATCTATAACTGAATAATTCTCAAGTGCTAAGTGCGTGCTTAAGGAATAGACGAGACCACTCATTGGAGGAAGTACCAGTCCGAGAGTATTAAGTACTCCTTGCAGTCGAGATAAAACACTTTTCCCCCCAACAGAATGCATCGTAATTATAACTGCAGCAGGTTTAAATAGCAAAATATCACTAGCTTCAAATTGGGTGCACTCTTCTAAGAATTTTTGCATTGGACTACCCCAGCTATCCCAATAAGTTCCTGAGGTAAAAATAAAGCCATCAGCTTTTTTTAGTCGCTTTTCGAGGTCGATTAATTCAACAGTTAGATGTATTATTTCAACACTAAATTGCTTATCATCAATGAGCTCTATTATTTTTTTGATAAGGACCGAGGTGTTTCCCGTAGGGCCTCCTAAACTTCCATTAATGATAAGTATGTTTTTTTTATTATGCATTAGCTTAGAATCTCCTGATTTTTTTCAAAAAATTTTTTTAAAATAACCTCGTCATTAGAAGAAAAATAGGGGGTATTAAGTTGATGGGAGGAGTGAATTTCAGCTTCGCTCATATTCCACCAAATCAGAATTTGGTTAAAAAAATTATTATCTAAATCCACCCTCATTATAGCCGATTTTAAACATTTAAAGAGGTGGATTACATAAGCATTCATATCGGAAGTGACGTATTCAAACTCTTTTTTAAAGTCTGGGCTATTTTTGAGCATATTTTTTAAATCTGGTTGATCATAAATAGTTTTAATTAAGCGATAAAATCCTAATTGTCCTCTAAGGGAGTCGGCTTGGCTAAAAAATTGCTCTGCGTGCATAAGATCGTGAAGTACAAAACTGAGTGGATCTCTACTTTCTAAAACCAGTTTATCAATTTTTTTAGGATTGGTTGTTACTGTCATACAACGAGTGTTCTTTACTTGCAACTCAAGCAGCTCTCGAGGCGATGGGATATGCTCGAGCATTTCTATTTTCCATTGTCCTGTAATCCAATGAATCATTGTTTTATTAATTGCTAGTGGAATGGCCTTTAGATTATGAGAAGTAAAAAGATCAAGGGTGCTCAGCCCAGCTAATTTTTCTTTTTCCCATGGGGATAGAGCAAATGTATGAGGAATATAGTCGAGAATCAATCTTTCATTATTTGTTTCTGATTTACTTTTTGGTTGGAGCCAATTTTTTGGATGTTTAAGTCTTAAAAAAAGAATAATGTAGAGTGTTGTGAATTCAAAAGCTGTTAGCTTTAATTTTATTAATTCTTCTAGATTAAGTCGCAAGTATTCCCCATGAGCTGCAAGTGAGCTTGGAGAAAAGAGCAGTTTCTTATAGGAGCCTTGCCTATTTTTCATTAGTTAGTTGAAGTTAAGGTCGGGAAAACCCATTGTTTTACTCAAGTTTATCGCTGTCTTGGCCGATAAGTCTACAATGAAAAATTCAATTTATCGAATCTATTGAAGGATGAGTCCCTTGAAAAATCTAAAATATAAAAACAAAATTTTAGAACTCTCATTGCTCTTAAATTTTGCTCAAAAGCCTATTCAAATTTTAGACTCAGTTAAATGGGGAGATGAAATTGAAGAAGGTTTGCTAAAAAGTAATTTTAAAGAACTACCGGTTATCGATTACAAACTCAAACCACTTAAATTTGATACTTCCAAAAAACTTCAAGAGTTTAGAGACCTACGTCTGAAAATCACTAATGAGCTAGGAGATCAAGATCCTTTAGCAGCAATTCTCATTAGAAATTGCATTCAATATGAAGATGTTGTCAGAATGCTCATGAACCGTGGAACTCATGTCTTCTACGACTACTCAAAAAAACTATATGGCAGTCCTTCCGAATTATGCAATGATGGAAAAACTAAACTCTCAGATCTTTCGCATTCTCTAAATAGTCTGCTTACATCCTTAGAAGAATCCAGATTCGGTGATATTTATGAAAAAAATCTCACAGCAGAGATGGTCGTTGAGGAGCTAAAAATTCGATTAGGGAATTATTTTGTTAGTGAAAATATAAAAGTTAAGCTCTCTGATGGAATTATCTCAGATGCCTCAGCAGGGTCAGATTATATAAAAATAAAAAAAGGTGTTATGTTTTCTCAGAGAGATCTTGATGTTTTTGAGGTTCATGAAGGTCGCGTTCACTTAGGAACAACGATTAATGGTCAAAATCAGCCTTATGCGAAATGGCTCTCTAAGGGTCCTCCTTGCTCCACAGTCACTCAAGAAGGCCTTGCCGTGATGATGGAATTTTTAACTTGTGCGCTTATTCCTGGAAGGGCCAAGCGGCTTAACGATCGTTTGATCGCTGCTCAGATGGCCGAAGAGGGGGCAAATCTCTTAGAGGTTATTGATTACTACAGAGGGAAAAATCAAACTGATAGGCAGGCCATACGTAATGCTGGAAGAATTTTTAGAGGTGCCAGTCTTGAGGGTGGAACTCCTTTTACCAAGGACATTGCCTATTTAAAAGGCTTCGTGATGACTTATAATTTTATGCGAGCTTCAGTGAAAGATGGCAGAGCAGATTTGATTCCCTTTTTATTTGCGGGCAAAGTTGCACTGGAAGATATTCCAGTTTTGTTTGATTACCATCAAATGGGAGTTATCGACCTTCCAAAATACTTACCTCCTCAAATCCGAGACCTCAATGGTTTGGTAATGTGGATGACCTTCTCACACTTTCTAGATAATATGAAAATTGATGGCCTTGTACCTGGAAAAAAATCAAGTGAAACTGGGATTATCAAAAAAGCTTCTTAGGCAGGTGGAGTTGTTTCAATTACTCCAGGAGCGTCTTTAAAGTTTTCTAAAAATAGCCTCATTTCATGAAATTCGCTTAAATCTAAAATCTGTCTGAATTCTCCCCAATATAAATAACTATAAAGTGACATTGTGACAAAATTCCAGTGAGCCGGCTCTTTTGAATTTAAAGTTTTTACCCAAGGACTAAGATAATTTAAAATTAATGGAATTCTTTCTTTTTGGCGTTCTACATAAGTATTTCCGGAATTTAAATCAAGTCCTCCACGGCGCAGTGAAAAAAGATTAATTGAGGTATTCATTGCCGCATCAATAGCTGAAAGTCTATTCTCTTCTTCAAGAGTTAACTCTTTTAATTGGTGGGTTTTTGCTAGGTAGTTATAAATTACTCTCGAGTCAAAAATTTTAGTGTCTCCAACTAAAAGAATTGGGATCTGGTTGATAGGATTGATTGATTTTAGGAAATTACTATCGGCTTGCTCTAAGTAGTTAATGGATTTAAATTCAAATGGGCCCAAAGTTGATAGTAGTATTCGCATTTTTCTGGCATAGGGAGAGGTAAAAGAGCCAATTAGGGTATATTTCATATAAGCCTCATAAGAAATTTATGATAGTATTCTTCTCAATAACAATAATTTTACTAATCTGATATTGCAACAAATGAAATGTTCTTATTTTCAAAATTCACTTTGTCGTTCTTGTAAACTTTTAGATTTAAGTTACGATGAAACCCTGATTCTGAAAAAGGAAAAACTTAAAAATTTCCTACCAGAGTATGCTCATCAAGACAATAAAACTTTTGGCTTGGAGGAGAAAACGACTGGTTCACGATTTAAGGCTAAACTTGCAGTCTTTAGAGATGAATCCGATCAAAATTCTCAATTTGGCTTTTATAATAAGGATGGCTCTGTTGTTAATATTGAAAATTGTCCGCTTCATACTCAAGGTTTAAATGAATTGCTTCCTCAAATAAAAATGCTTTTGGGAAAATATAAAATTCCTCCTTATGATATAAAAAATAAAAGTGGTGAGCTTAAGTATCTGCTAATTTCAAAGAGCATGAAAGGTGATCAGGCAGAGTTTTTAGTGCGATTTGTTTTACGTTCTAGAGAATCTCTCGATCGCTTAAAAAAAGCGGCAGGGGAGTTAATCACACTTTCAATTAGTATAAAAGTTGTTACTGCTAATATCCAGCCGATTCACCAGGCTATTTTAGAAGGAGATGAAGAGGTACTGTTAACGTCTGATAAAATGATTACACATCAGTTTGACGAGTTTCGACTCTCTCAAGGGACAAGAAGTTTTTTTCAAGTTACTCCAATCATTGCGATGAAACTTTATAATTCTTTGTCTCAAAAAATTAAGCATGATAAACCCACTTCACTTATCGATCTCTATTGTGGCGTGGGTGCCTTTTCATTTTATGCTTCTCGCTTCTGCCCAGATGTAACGGGAGTTGAGATTTCTAGTGATGCGATTGAGTTTGCAAAAGACTCCAATATTTTTAATAAAACTAATATTACCTTTTTGAACATGGATGTAGAGGTTTATCTTAAGACAAATCACAAATATTTTGAAGCCGTCCTGGTTAATCCTCCTAGAAGAGGACTTAATGATTCAATCCTGAAGAGTTTGATTGAAATGAATTCTAAATTTATTTACTACTCAAGTTGTAATGCCGAAACAATGGCCCGAGATTTTGAAGTTTTAAAAAAACATTATCAAATTAAAAACCTAGAACTTTTTGATATGTTTCCTTATACAAGTCATTTTGAAACACTAATGTGCCTTGAGCGCCTAATTCCTTAGGCTACTTTTTTGAGGTTTTTATACTCAGCTATCTGAGCGACAGCACTTATAAATTCTTTATCGTTGAATGGTTTACTGAAAAATCTATTATCCTTATTTACTGATTTAAAATCATTAAATTCTTTGTAATCTGTCAGCTCTCCACCAGAAAATAAAAAGAAGGGAATGTTGTTCTGCGCTTTGTTAAAGAGATAAACTTTACCTCCATTGCCCATGGGCATATTGTAATCTGAAATAACTAAATCAATTTCACAATGCTCTTTTAATTTTTCGATGGCTTCATCGCCACTTTTAGCCTTAAGAAATTGACAGTCAAATTCAGTTTCTAAAATCATTTCATAAAGCTCTTGAATCATCTCTTCATCGTCAACAATAAGAATTTTTAATTTTTTCATAGTTATCTACTCATTTTCTTCTTTCAAGGTTAGGTTGAAAAGATTTATAGTAACTAAGCGCTTTCTTTACTTTTTTATATTAAAGGTTTTAGCATGGACAACTTAATTACTTACTCCCTATCGGATGATCCGATCATAAGCTTCAATAAATGGTTAGAAAAAGCAAAAAAAATTGAACAAAATGCTACGGCAATGTCAGTGGCTACTTATGATCTTAAAAAAAATCGTCCAACCTCAAGATTTCTTTTATTTAAGGGTATCTCAGATGGAAAAATAGTCTTCTACACTAATTATACAAGTCAAAAGTCCCATGATTTAGATCATAATCCTGAGGTTGCACTAAATTTTTATTGGCATAATTCTCAACAGCAGATCAAGATTCAGGGGAAGGCGACAAAGATGAGTGTCGCTGATTCCGAAAGTTATTTTCAGACCAGAGACCGAGAAAGTCAAATTGCCTCCTATTGCTCGAGCCAAAGTGCAAGTATTATTGACAAGGAAGCTCTCATGGCGAAGTTTAATGAAGTCAAAGAGCATTTTAGGGATATGCCAATTCCACTTCCAAAAAACTGGGGGGGCTATCTTGTAGAGCCTTATGAGTTTGAATTTTTTCTCTATGGTGAAAATAGACTGAATGATCGTTTTCTCTATGAACGCAATCAACTACAGCAATGGATAGTTCAACGACTTCAACCTTAAAAAAATGGAAAAATTGTTATGAATAATTTTAGCGTTGATCCTGAACTAGAAAAAAACTCATTCCATATTGCCGATTTAGAATTATCTAAACTTTATGTTAAAAATGATAAAGAAAATCCTTGGTTTGTTTTAGTGCCAAGAAAATCTTCTGCGGTAGAACTTATGGATTTAACCCATGAAGAGCAATGTGTTTTAATGGAGGAAGTAACTATTGTCTCTTGTTTTTTAAAGGATTATTATAAGCCAAATAAAATTAATATTGGAGCCCTTGGAAATATAGTTAAACAACTTCATATCCATGTTCTGGCTCGTTATGAAGATGATCGTGCTTGGCCCCAAGCTTTATGGGGAACGACACCATCAATGTATTTCGAAGATTTTGAATTGGAAAATATAAAATCTAATTTTCAAGAGTATCACGAATAGACTAAGCTGCTTTTTGATTTATTTCTTCTTTTTCAGCTTCAACTTTATCATTGTTAAGACTATCTATATAGAGATTTATCGAAGCAGGCACTTCTTGAAAAAAATCATTGTCGCGAAAATAGATTTTATTTTTAAGTTCGCAATTCTCAGCGGCTGCAGCAATGAAATATTTTTGAAGCCGATGTAATGGACCAGCAATTTTATGGGAGTAAAACAATCCCCAAATCGTTGCAAGAGTTGAAATGCTCATGGCAACTGCAATAAAAACTTTGGTCATGAATTTTTTCTGTTCATGAATCATTAAAAAAAATGGATGATCTGGAGGTAAGTTTAAAGCTTGTCCTTTTTGAATATAGGAATGAAAGAAATAGTCATTGGCCAAGTAGATAATTGACATCGATATTATAGATATCAATAAAAGTGAGGCAATAAACTGAATCTGAAAATCAGAATTTATTAAAAACTTTTTTTCTCCTAAAAATAAACTTACCAATGGATTTTTCTTTTTTATTGTCGACATAGATCCCTCATAATTATTATTTGGTCGTTTATTGCTGGCTTCCATAAACCATTTCCTCTTTTTCTTCTTGATTGTAATTCATTTCTATTAACTTTGACTCCATACTGCCCCCTTCAGAAGTGGGATCATCGATGAAATCATCCTTTTCTTTTGGCTTTTTCTTGATTGAAGCAATTGCTCGTCCGGCATCGGTTTGACTTTTAAAAGCCTGGATCCTTTCCATAAATGAGTCTTCTTTAATTAATTCAGAAATATAATTTATCTCTTCGGCACTTAATCCATTTTCCGCGAGTGATTTAATCGAGTTAATTTCAGAAAATGTATAGTTTTCTTGTAACATAAGATAATAGATGAATTTTGGGTCCCATTTTTCAGTGTTTAAAACTTCTGATTTCATTTTATTTTTAATTTCAACAATTTCATCTTGTATGCGTTTTATATCTTTCACTGAGCTAGCTTTATCCATAAAGCTCTCTTCCAATAAAGCCTGCTTTTCTTTTAGTGATTGATTATTGTCATAAACTTTTTTGTCTGCTTTTATTTGATTTTTTGTCTGGAGGTCAATGTCGACATTGTTTTCGTTGATGACGGCACCAATTTTATCGAGCTCTCTTTGCTTCTTTTTTGATAGCAATGTTTCATTTTCATCTTCATTTTTCTTTTTTCCAACCTTTGATGATTGCAGCACCTTCTCATTTTCTTCAACAGGTGCAGAATCATCTCTTAGAAGCTTGTAGGCACCCCAAAGAATCAATAAACTGGCAAAGGCCATAATTGAGAGTGTTCTCATAGTGATTTCTTTCTTTTTTTGAGTGATTTTGTTCTAAAACGACAAACGTGCAACAGACAAAATCTCAGTTGATGTGACTTCATTTTAGAGATTTAAAGAATTGGTTCAATGGCAGATTATAGAAAAAAGAAAAATTAAGAATTTAGAGGCAGTTAGCACAACTTTTTAAGACTGCTTTCAACAGTTGCATTTTCTTAAAAAGTGACAATTTTAAAAGGCATTGAATCCAACTTTTATTTATCTTTTACACTAGCAGGCAATCTAGCATTAGTTGGCAGCCTGTTAGCTCGCATCTCTTCAACTTGTTTGAGTTGGATAAATGCCATTTGGTCTTCTGATTTTCTCAGTTCTGCTGCAAGCTCTGTATTGAGTTTTATGATGTTTTTTAGATCTTCAGAAGGTTTCATTTTTTCAATTTGTCTTTGATATTCTAAAAGAGATTTTGTTTTGTATGCCAGCTCTTTTTTCAATAAAATGTTTTCAGCATTGTATTTTTCTTTCATTGATTCTTCAATTTTTTCTTGGTTCATTGATTTTTCAACAAGTCGCTCTTTTGTTTTGAGCAATTCACCTTCTATAAAAGAAATCTTTTCTTCATAAGATATTCTTTGATGCTCTAATAGCTTCGTGAGGTAATTGACCTTCATTTCTTGATTGGAATTAGCCTCTTTATATTCTTCATTAAGTTTTGTTATATAATCTTCTTCAAATGGACTTAGATCCTTGGCCATGAGAATTGAAAAGCTTGATAAAAATAGAGCAGGAATAATTAAAGCAGCTTTCATAGTTCTTTCCCCAAAAATGAGAGAGTAGTCATTTGAAAGCTTTTCGGTAGGCTATTTAAAATACTTTAGTAAAAAAATCTGATTTTAGTTTTTTTAAAGACTCTCTGGGGCCGGGTCCCAGTTTTGACTTAAGTCACCTTTATGAGTTTTAGTTAATATTCTGTTGGCATTATCAACTACTAAAATTTTAAGAGTCTGCTTATCTTTTTCAGAGCAAGTATCTTCACAGGCTTTGCTCATCTCACTTATCATTAGTGCTCCTATGGTGTAGGGACCATTGAGATTTTCATCACAGGCAGGCTGGCCTGCGTAATCATGATCTTCAGGGCAAATTGTGTGGAAAAAGCCAAGACTTAGGCCGTTACCATCTGAGTGTCGGGCTTCATGGAATAAAGCTCCAAGCCTGAAAATACTATTGGCAAGTGCATCAGGATTTTTTTGATTCACTGCTAATTCTGGAGAAAAGAGTCCCTCGCCAATTTGAATGATTCCTGCACGGGGAGAAGTGACAGCTACTTTTTCTGAAGCTCTCAAGAAGCCGCTTGGAATTTTCAAACCATAAATTTGTCTTTCTTCTTTTCCTCTTAAATAAAGTGCCGTTGAGATATTAGACATTAATGTTGAGCCCTCGCTATCATCAGCTTTTGAATTATTTACAGTTTTGTTATTTAATGAATACGGAATAATTAAAGCATTTGGAAAATCAATATCACTTCTTTCGCTGTAGATGACTTTCTGTATAAGTAAGTTGAATTTAGAAAAGGCATTTTCTGAAATGATATAATTCACTCTTTTGTTAAGCCACTCTGATGCCGTTTGAGCATTTAACTCATTAAGAGCCATAACTTTTAGAGTTTTAGGATTAGTGCTGCTTTCAAATTTAAAACTATCGAGTAAATTAATATCTCGTTGAATCTTTGTTCTCAATTTAGGTTGAATATTTTTAGCAAGTCTTATAGTAGAGGCGTTAAGTGTGCCAGTAAGTGCAAACAGACAAAGCGCAATAGATTTTTTCATAAACACCCCAATAATTAGGTAGATATGCCAATAGTAAGATAGCCGAGTGTTTGACTCTAGTTATTTTAGAGCGCTCTATATTTTTTATAGGTAATAACTAGCTATAAAAGGATAAGTTCCTCATTGTATGAGTGCTTGCTTTCAGCTAGCATTTTAGCGTTATGAATATTAGGCTGTCTTTTTACATACTTGTCTTCAATAGCTTAACCCAATTGCTAGGGCCAGCTTCCGCTTTTGCCCAAGCGCCAGATTGGCTTAACGATTTTCAAAAGTCTAATCCTGAGTGTGTGGCCCAATACCTCTGTATAGCGGGGGAGGGAGCTTCGCTTGCCCAGGCCATAAGCTCTGCTCGGGTGGAAGTTTCAAAATTTTTTCAAACAAAAATAAAATCTTCTTCAGAGATGACTACTAATTCTCAACAACCGGGGGTCGGGCTTGATCGAGCAAGTGTCAATGAATGGACAAGTCAAACTTTAAGTGAGGAAGCTGAAGAAATTATTTCAGGCTTAGAGATTAAAAGGCAAATAGAACTAGATGATCATGCTTATGTTTTGATGGCCCTTGATCGAAGCAAAACTGCTCTGGGATTTAAGGAAAAAATTAAAGCCTTAGATGAACAAAATGCTAAAAGCCTAGAGCTCAATTCAAGACTCACTTACCCCAAAATACTTAAAAATATAATCCTTATTGAAGCCTACTTAGAACGTTACACTTTATTAAGTAACCAAAGTTTATTGTTGAAAGTTAAAAGAGAAAATATTCAAGACAAAATTAATGGACTAAAGCCTCTAAAATTTACCATTATTTCACCTCATAAAAAATTACCTTTAAAATTTAATCATCTTATAAGTGAAATACTCTCTCCGTTGAAAATCATATTTGTTGCTAGAAAAAATAACCCTCAATATGTGTTGCATTCAGAGCTCGCAACAGAAGAGCAGTATTTTAAAGTAGAAGGATTTAAAAAGCTAAATATTGTCCTTAGGCTAGAACTATTAAATACATCCTCTCAAGTCTTAGGTAGGCTTTCAGCTCAAAGTGAGCAAATGGCCCGAAGCAATGATCAAGCTATAGAAAAAGCGATACCAGAGATTAAAGAATTATTACTTGAAAATTTAGACCAATTATCAACCATAAAAATGAATGATTAGTAAAAACAGGAGATCTTTGTGATGAAAAAAATTTTAACCAGCTTTTTGCTTTTAAGTTTAATGTCTTGCTCTAGCACTAAAAAAGCAGTTGTTGTCGAACGTCCCCTTGAAGAAGTTAAACACACTGATCTCAAAAAAGAATATGAAGTAAAAGATGCGATTTCTAATTTTAGACCGGGCTGGATTGAAGATGCGGAAGTATGGGCTAAGCAAAATGAAAAGGATATTGAAAAAACAAGATTCTTCTCATATGAATCAGAGCCAAAAGTGACCAGAGCCGTGGCCTGCGACATTGCTAAGGCCAATACTCGATTAGATATTGCTGCAGAAATTACTACTTTTATTGAAAAAACTTTAGGAACGACTCAAGAAGGGAGTGCTTCAATTGATTTAAATAATCCTAAGCTGAATCCCTTAAAAGAATATATGGAAAATACCTTAACTGAGAAAATTCAATCTTTAGTTCACGGAGCTGCTGTTGTTAAAACGTATTGGGAGCAAAGAGAATACAAAAAGAGTCTTGGTGCCAAAGATGACTTCAAATCTTTTACATGTGCCGTTTTGGTCAGAATAGATGCTGATCGCTTAAAAAAAGCAGTAGAGGAAGCGGCTAGTTTTGTTGTTAAAAAAGTTGATGATCCAGAAGCTAAGGAAACGGTTAAAAAAGCACTTCAAAATGTTTCCGAAAATTTTATTAAAGCTCGTAAGGGCGAAATTTAATTAGAAAAATATTAACAAAGATAAAGCGAGAAAAAACTATGAAATATTTAATGATGATCATTTGTACTTTAACATTCGTTAGTTGTGGGTCCTTTAAAGCTGAAAGAGTGGACAATAAAACTTCAGATGAAAAAGCCTTAAAAATAACGGATCAATGGGTTCAGGCCGATACGGAGCAAGTCATTCGCGAAGCTATAAAAGAAATGAGCGAACATAAAGGATTACGTCGATACATAACAGAGCACGGGAAACAATTAAAAATGTTTGTTGGGGAAGTCCAGAACCTAACATCAGAAGCGTATTTTCCAATCAATGATATAAATGATGAACTTTTAAATGAAATATCAAAACAAGGTGATTTTGTCCTCGTCGATGCTTCAGCACGCGAGCACATTCTAAAAGAAATTTCTTATCAAAATGATGGGATGGTTGATCCTAAATCAGCTAAAAAAGTTGGAATGCAAACTGGTGCTGAGTTGATGATTTTTGGCAATGTCTATATGAAACCTGAGTCTCGTGACGGAAAAACAATTAAGCAGTATTCGATTAATTTACGAATCACTGATATTGAAAAAGGTATAGAGATTTTTAGAACGAGGACTAAACTTTCAAAATTTTCTGAGCAAAACAAGATTGGTTGGTAGTGGCATGCATGAATCGATCTATTTTCTTATTTATTTGTAGTTGTTTTGTTCTTAGTCTTATTTCTTGCTCAACTGCTGGAAGAGAAGAACGGGCAGAGCTGCGTTCGTTTTATCTTACGGGCTCATACGATTTAGGATTAGATCATTTAGAGAAGTCTAAATTTTATCAAGATAACAAACAAAAACTTTTAAAGCTGATGGAAAAAGGTATGCTCCTTCATACTAAGGGAGAGTGGGATCAATCATCAGTTGCTCTTGATGCGGCCCGCAGTCTTTCAAATCAACTCTACACTATTAGTCTTTCCAGTAAGACTGAAAAGACTTTACTCAATGATAATTATGATATCTATTACGGTGAAGTTTATGAAAGATCACTGCTTTATTTTTATCTCTCGCTTAATTCAATTTTAAGTTATCAGAAAACAAAAAAACGGGATGATCTCTTTAAAGCACGTGCGGAAGTTTTAGCCTGGGATAGTTTTTTAGCCTCTATAAAAGAAGATCGACTTGGAAAAAGTGTTTATAAAAATGATCTTTTGCTAAAACTTTATGGCGCAAAAATTCATGAAATAGTCGGGACTCGTGAAAATAGAACCATTGCTATTCATTTATATAAAGATGCTGAAGATGTGCTTTTAAAAAACTATAATTCTTATCGTAGTTTTAATTCACATTACAAAGAATTTAAAAACGATTTTAGTAAACTTAGCTCATTGTCCCTAGATGAAGTTAAAAAAAAATATATAGCTGAAACTGATTTGCAAAAAAATCTTCATGGCTATATTGCACAAAACATTTTCAGGCTAAGCGGAAATGGAACTATGAAAACAAATGGAGAAAATAAAACTCCTATTACCATTGTATTAGAACAAGGAATAATTGCGGAAAAAGTAGCTGACAAAAGTTTTTATGGTTTAGATTTTTTAGCCAAAGATCCCATGATTTCGCTTTTTGCCGCTGATGTATTAGGGCTTCTGCCAACGCCTAATACTTATAATCCCGGAGGTGCTTTTTTGGGAATGGCCGTCGCTAACACTGCACTTAGAACAGTTGGTGTGGGATTTGAATTACCAAAAATCTTAAACAACAATCCACCTATAGATCTAACCATCGTTGTTTCAGATAAAAAAAATACAGAAGTCATTAAAAAAGTGATCCCTTTAGTCAATCCCCTAGGAGATATCGCCGAAGAAGCAGTCTATGAGGCTTCAGCTTGGACTTATGCACGCGTTGGCTTCAGGCTGGCAGCTAAGCATGCCTCGGCAATTACGGCTTCATTTGCTACCTATCGCGCTTTGGGAGGAGGAAAAGAGGGGAATAATTTTTTTGCCAAGAATGCAGCCGTTATACAATATATTGGTGCTTCAAAAATTATAGAAGAATCCGAAAAAGCTGACACTCGTTATTGGTCAACACTACCTAATGAAATACGACTAATTGATTTTGAATTACCGCCAGGTATTTATCATCTTGAATTAGCGAAAAACCTTAGCGATAAGATTAGTCTTGGCGATATTGAAGTAACTGCTTCTGAAGTACCACTTCTTTTTGATGTGAGAAAAAATTAATTCAATAAGTTTTGTAAATTTGCTCAAAATAGTTAATGTGATTTCTGGGGTGCTGTTTTTGCATTTAAGTTAACAAGCACCATTGCCATAATAAACGTCATTACTTGGGCCGTAATTGTTTGCCATGTGGGAAATAATCCAATGGTATCAAATCTAATGTTCCACGGGATTATTGTGGAATTTAAAAGCCCAGCTTCTTGCATGCTGTGAACGGCTTTTCCTGCTAAAATAAAAGCTAGTAGGCTCGTCAAGATTGAAGAGACTTTAAAAAGTTCACGCACGGGAAGTTTTTTAGAAAAGCGAAGGGCAAAGTATGAGAAAGTAAAAATTGATCCTAAAGCGATGATGAGTCCTAAGCCGATTGCATTTTTACCATCGGCATTTGTTTGAAACCAAAGTGCTCGTATAAAGAGCACAGTTTCAAAGGCTTCTCTGAATACCGAAATGAAGGCAATTGAAGCTAAGCCAAAAAGGTTTTTACTATCGATGGCCCCTTGAACTTTTTCTTGTATAAATTTTTTCCAACGAGAGATTTCTGTTTGGCGATGAAGCCAAAAACCAAAGTAGAGTAGAATCGCGACAGCAACAGTAGATGTGACTGCCTCCATAACTTCTCTGCTTGCTCCACTCATCTTCATGAGAAACCCTGATAAAAACCAGGCGACAAAACCCAGCAGAAGCGCAGAGCTCCAGCCTGCGTGTACCCAAAGGGCAGCTTTTTTATTGCCGAATGCTTTTATGACACTTAAGAGAGTAAGGATTATTAGAACAGCTTCAAAACCTTCTCGTAAAATAATGGCAAAGGCGCCGGAGAATGCAACCCCAAAACTTAATTCTTTAGATTGTATGGTTTGCTCTACTGCTTCAAAAACTTCTTGGGTGGCATTGATTTTTAAGGCCAATGTCGCAGCATCTCCCTTAGGGTCATCGATGACTTTTCTTACGGCGCCCATTGTTTTTTCAACTTCCGCCACTAATGCTGGGTTGTTTGCTTTAATTGTTGGCTCTATAGGCTCAATCCCTTCTAGGTAAGCTCTAAGAGCTAAGTTTTTTGCTTCATTGCGAGAGTTTGGAGTTTTTTTGTTGAATGCCACTAGCGCTTGATTGAGAAAGTCTTTAGCTTTACCGATATAATCACCTCCACCAGGTGAGTTATCTTTTGTTCTTAAAAGTGCGACTGCCAAGAGTTTCTGATTGTCATCGCCTTTTAATTTTTTTGCTATCTGAGCATCAGAAAGGGTAGCTACTTCAAATAAAGAAATTGTGTTAGTATTTTTTTGAACATCAGCGCTTGAAAATTTTTTGTCACTATAGCGAAATGAGTGTAAGTAAAAAGCTAAGTCCCAAACTTCTTTATCAGTAAACTGATTCCAACCAACCATTCCTGTTCCAGGGACACCAAGTCGAATTGTATTAAAAGAGTGAAAAACCGATATCTCATTCATTCGCACTTTATTATGAAAATTAGCAGGTTTTGGAGTTAGAGCAGCACCATTTAATCCATCTCCCCTACCATTTTGGCCATGGCAAGAAACACAGTTTTGTTGAAATAGTATTTTACCATTTGAAAGTGATGGCCAACTGTTTGGAGCAAGTGCGATCTTACCTGTAGCAATTAGCTCTTTTTGAATTTCACGCGCTAATAATGAAACATCTACTGCTTCTGCTTTTGTCTCAATTAAATTTTTTAATTTTGAAACCTCGGCGACAATATTTGGATCATTTTTTATTTCTGGAAGGATTGCTGCGAGATGAAATATTTTTTGAGCGAATTCTTTTTGCTCTTCATACTCACTTGCTGAAAGAATTTTTCCATGAGCGACGGCGCCCGAGTAATCATGCGCCAAATAATCTAGTATATGAATAGCAAATCGAGGGGAGATTTCTGGATTTAAAGTTTCGCTATCGCAGAGGCCTAGGTTTGAGAAGCTAATTAAGATTATAAATGTAATAAAAAGACTTATTTTAGTGATCATCGACCGACCCATAATAAATTGTTAGTAATACCGACACTTGTACTTATCCTACTACAAAAGTTTGAGTTATCAAACACATTTTTGAAATTTCTTGTGCATTAGGTTTTTGATGATAGAATAATTTCATGAACTTAAAAGTTAAACCTAAACTATCAATTCTCTTAGTCGATGATGATCAAGGCATTCTTGGTCTCTTAAAGGAGAGTTGTTTAGATCTCTCATTTGAAGTTTATTTAGCGGGAAATGGACAAGAGGCTCTAGATTTTCTTTTGAAAAACAAAGTTGATTGCATTGTGACTGATATCGCTATGCCAATTATGAATGGGATAAGCCTGATAAAGTTACTTCGCGAAAAAGGCGATAGCACTCCTTTTTTCTTCATCACCGGTTATCAAGATTACCCAAGAGAGGAGTTAACTCTGCTTAAACCATCGGCTATTATTTTTAAGCCTTTTGACTTTGAAGAAGCGGCCATACTGATAAAAAATCATTTGATGCGTTTGTAAATTCTTAGCAATTTTTTATTTCCAAAAATCTTCATGATAATCAAAGTGACAGAGCCGCTTTACCCGCTGAAGGTATTCATGCATTTTAGGACTAAATTGAAATTCTGGAACAATGTAGAGTCCCCATAAATGTGAAGCAATCATAATATCGATGATAGTCAGACACTCACTTCTATAAAAGGGTTCAAGTTTAGTTTCAATTTCAAAAGCAATGATCGCTTGAAGTTCGGTGAGATATTGAATTTGATTTTTGACCAATTTTTTAAATGGACCACGCTTAATTTCTTTTTTTTCTTGGAAATATTTTCTGGAATTTTCATCAAATTCAGGAGTCCAAATCCAGTAAGGCATACAAAGTGAGTGAACAGGAGAGCCAATTTTATCAATAAGCCTTTCAACTTCAATTTTGTTTTCTAAAAATATTTTCCATTTGAGCTTATCGTTAAAATCCTGCTTTTGTAGAATATCTAAACTTTCATTTTGGGCCACTCCATTGTCAGAGACAATAATGGGGAGCATTTTTTTTCCGCTTAATTTAACGGGAGTTACTTCGTCATTATAAGCAACAACAATAGATTGAAATGGGAGCGATAAAAAACCCAAACCCATGCGAACACGGATACAAAAAGGACAATGAACATAATGATAAAGTTTCATTGATAAATCCTATCATTTTTTTTAAAAACTTGTTAGCTTAATTCTATGAAGAAGATTTCAACAGATTTATGGGCGCTCTTTTGGACACAATTTTTCGGAGCCTTAAACGATAATGTTTTTAAAAATGCACTTGTTATTTTAATTACCTACCAAGGTATAACTTTAATGGGAATTAATTCATCAGCACTAGTTGCGCTATCAGGTGGCATTTTTATTTTGCCATTTTTTTTCCTTTCAGCAACTTCTGGACAAATCGCTGACCGCTTTGAAAAAACTATGTTAGTTAAGCTCATTAAAAAAATTGAAATTTTTATTGCGATACTTGCTGTTTGGGGATTGTTTCAAAAAAATTATCCATTATTGCTTTTCGTGCTTTTTTTATTCGGACTTCATTCAACATTTTTTGGCCCTCTAAAGTATTCACTGATTCCCCATTACTGCAATGGAAAAACGCTCGTTTTCTCCAATGCACTTATTAGTTCTGGAACATTCATTGCTATTTTAGTGGGAACAATTTTAGGGGGAATGGCCGCTAGTAACCAAAATAATCTTTTAGGGTTAAAACTACTCTTAGTTTTGTTTGCTGTTTTAGGGCTATATTTTGCCAATCGTTTAAAACCACTTTCTCAAACAGAAGGTTTTGGAGAGAGTGGGGCCGAAGTCGATCCAATCAATTGGAATTTCTCTGCTTCAACTATTTTAATATTAAAATTAGCTTTTAAAAATTCGCTTGTTGGTATTCTTATCTTGGGACTTTCTTGGTTTTGGTTTTTAGGGGCAGGACTCTTGTCTTTATTGCCTTTAATTTCAAAAAATATTTTTTATGGAAATGAGCACGTCGCAACTCTTATGCTTTTTACTTTTACTGCTGGAATGGGTTGTGGGCCATTTATCTTAGAAAAGCTGACTAAGGGAAGGGTTATTCGTGCTTTCATTCCGCTGAGTCTTATCGCTATGTCTTTTTTTATTTTTGATACTGCGTTAGTGATTCATCAAGTATCTCACCAGAGAAGCCTTTTTAATATCATGAATTCACTCCATGGGCCATTGGGGATAGACGAATTTTTAAAAATCAACAGTAGCTATAGAGTCATTTTTGATTTGTATTTTTTAGCACTTTTTGGTGGAACTTTTACCGTTTTGCAGTTTGCAGAACTCCAACGTATTACACCAAGATTGGAACTTTCCAGAATTATAGCAGCTAATAATATTATAAATGCAGCGGCCATGGTTTGCGTTTCACTCTTATTGATGGTCCTGCACCTTCTTCATTTTAAAATTGCCATTGTCATGGGGATACTTGGCTTTTTAAATATTATAATGAGCATACACCTTTTTTGTTATTATCGAACAGAGTTTAATAAATACTGGAGATTTTAAAATGCACTCCAAATCAAAAGCAATTATTGTCGATTTAGATGGTACTCTATGCAATGTTGATCATCGGGTCCACCATGTAAGCGGTGATAATAAAAATTGGAAAACTTTTAATGAATTAATGGTTCATGATCAACTTAATCACTGGTGCTTTGAGCTGATGAAGGCAATGAATGGTCTTGGATATAAAATCCTATTCGTTACTGGAAGGGGAGAAGCTTATAGAGAGCAGACTGAAACGTGGCTTAAAAAGCACCAGGTTTATTATGAAAAACTATATATGCGAGCACTCATAGATTTTCGTGATGATAGTGACGTAAAAGAAGGTATCTATTTTGAAATGATAGAGAAAAATTATCAAGTGTTGTTTGTTGTAGATGACCGAAAAAGCGTCGTTGATCGTTGGAGAGAAATTGACTTAATTTGTCTTCAATGTGCTCCTGGAAATTTTTAGTTAAACCCTAATTTTCCCATCTTTACTCGCTCAAATACTCCGTGATAGAAATTTCACGCGATGAAACTTACTCATAAAAAGGATTTTGAGATGATTATAGATATCCCTAATTGGCCATTATCATCTTTAGAATTAGAAAGTTTAAAATATATTTTAACGAATTGGCTCTTTTCTTTTTTTAAATCTGAGCGACAATCAATCTATGACAGTAAAGTATTAAATCACGAATCTCTTTTTTTTGAACTTTAATGTTTTGGAGTTAATGTGAATAAAGCAATGTGTCTCATTACGTTTTTACTTTTATCTAGTTGTAAAATGAATCAGGATTTTAATAATCTGAATTTAGATCCAGGCATTGGTGGAATAATTTCTAATGGGGAACATAATTTTACGACTTCTGAAATGCAAATCGGTCGTCAAATTTGTTCAAATCTTAAAATCAAACGCGAACGCTATGAAAGTGGGAGCTATAATAAGCAATATCGTTTTAGATCTGAGCTTAGAAATTGTGATGATAACGTTTGGTTTAATCAGTTATTTTTGGCAAAAATTTCCAATCTCAACACCAACGGTCCAGAATACGTATCTTCACTGAGTCGAGATAATTATATTTCTGAAATAATTACCGATCAAACGGCCGTCCTACGACAAGTTTGTGATTCTCTGATTGTGTCTGATTCGGTTTCTAATACGATAAAAAATGGAAATGTTAAATATACTCTACGATTTCTTATTGCAGATAATTTTGATCGTTATGAGTTGATAAAGAGCCAAAAAGATAGCAATGGAAATTATGGACCTCTAAGTGCAGAAGTTGTCTCTTTTATCTCTCAGTCTTCCCAATTAGGGAGTGAGTATTTTGGTGTAGAAAAAGAGCACAGCCGCTATACGGCCTGTGATGCCAAAAGATTTAAAACCATGAAGCAAACATGGATTGAAGCAATTTAATTAAAACTTTCAAATGCTTTAACAATTCCTTCAGCAGATAAATCAAATCGCGCGTAGAGTTGGTCTGCCATGTAAGCTGATTGACCAAATTCACCCTGAATTCCCAGCGATTTTGATTTAAAATCAACTCCACTATTATGAAGAGCATGAATAATCATGGAGCCCATTCCTCCAATGATTTGATGGTCTTCAATAGTGATGAGTTTACCTTTAGTTTTAATCAAAGCTGCACTCAATGTTTGGCAATCGATATGATTAATAAAGGAATGATTAATAACAGTAGCCTTAATATTTTTTTCGCTTAATAGTTTTTCTGCTGCCAAAGCTTTGCCTAACATCGGGCCAGCTGCAACTATTGTGACATCTCTTCCCTCAGTTAAGACATTGGCTTTGTTCCATTCATATTTCATTGCTTCCACATAACTGACCGGATGATTTTCTCTTCCAAGAAAAAAGACTGTGGTGTTGGGAGTAAGGCCTGCCTCGCGATCGCGAGCAAATTTTGTTAGGGCTTCAAACATCAGTGCTTCAGCTTCACTTGAGCAAGAACAATTAATTACATTCAAATGAGGAATACTTGAAAGGGCCGCAAAATAAGTTGTCGCTTGATGACTGGCTCCATCGGCAGCATCTTGAAAACCTGTGTGAGAAAAAAGAGCAATCACTGGTCCTTCGGAAAGGCCTGCCATAATAAAAGGCAGATTTCCTTTAGTGATTCCAAATTGCGCGAATGTGTCTACTACCGGAATGAGACCTTGTTTTGAAAGGCCAATAGCGCTGGAAACCATATTTGATTCAGCAATCCCCAAATCTATATATTGATTTGGAAATTCCTTGTGAAAAGCTTTCATTCCCGTTGAACTTTGTAGATCACTTGATAGTGAAAAAATCGGTAAGCCAGCTTTTGCTGCTCTAATAAGTGCGCGGGCAAAACCGTCTTGAACTTTTTCTGTTTTTACTTGAGTGGGATTGGAGATTTTAGCTTCAGGCTTTGATTTTAAAATTTCTTCGGCCCAATTTATAAATTCTGCCGGAGCCTCACCGTTGTAAATTTCTTTTATAAAAGCTACTAATTTCTCATCGTAGGCTGAAAGGGGATAACCATGTCCACCACTAGCGCTTTCCATTGTCGATTTCACGCCATAGCCTTTTAGTGTTTTAAAGATAAGGGCCACTGGCTGCAATGGATTTTCACAGGCCATTGCTACTGCCTTCTCAATAGCGGTATAAACTTTTTGCAAATCATGTCCATCGGAGACTTTTTCTACTTTCCAACCTAAAGCACTAAGAGAATCAAAAGTTGGTTGCATGGAGAAAGAATCCTCATCAATCCTTCCACCTAGTTTTGTATTGTTGTCAGAAATAAGTAGCACAAAAGGATTACATTTATTTTTAGCAGCAAGTCCAGGGATAGCCGCAAAAGATTCCTTGGCTTCTCCTTCCATGGCTCCTCCATCGGAGAGCACACAAAGCGTTGCTCTTTTATTTTCTAAAATTTTATCGGCCATCGCTAGCCCTTGAGCTTGAGGGACACCTGAACCGAGAGGACCATTAGAAATAAAAACACCTTCAGGATTTAAATGGGCTTCACCATGACCGGTGAGTTTACTTTCAATTGAGCGGAATGCACGCAAATCTTTAAATGATAAATTATCAAAACCATAATTTGCTCTGAGGGCGTAAATGCCATTTTCTGCATGCCCAGCATCGTTGACAAAATTATAAGATTCATACCAATTTTTTGTTTTATCTTTAAACATTAGAGCATGTAGTGCTGAAATCATTTCAGCAAAAGCCGATGGCCCTCCCCAATGGCAAGCAGCTCCACCTATGGTTGCATGTTGATTCATAAGAGCAAGTAAAGCTCTTGAAGCCCTTGGGTCACCAAGCACAACATCATTGCCGGCCCCGTCTTTTACTTTGACAGAATATTTAGGTAAGGATACCGGAGTGCTAGCTAATTTATTTTTGATTTTGAGAGCTTTCATTTGAATAGTCCTTGATCAGCAGATTTAAAGTTGAAATTAATATAATGGCCAAAAGCATTGTTACAATATTATGACTAATGAAGTGAGCTCCTCGCAACATTTGGTAGCCTCCCATAATTGTGCCCATGGAAAGTCCTATGAGAAAAGCTAGAATTTTTTGTTTTCTTTTTTTGAATAAAAAGACTAACGAGATTAGGCCAAAGCCACCTGAGGCGTGTCCTGCTGGAAAGCAATGCCCAGGAAACCATTTTCCATCGGGGGAATTAGGATTTTTGGGATAGGAGTCAAAAAGTTTTACGTAAGGGATGCTTCCACCAAAATGCGTAACATCTTCTGGACACTGAACGTTGGTATACCTCTTACCAATGAGGGCGATTGTTGTTGGTAAAATAATCAAAGTTAAAATAACAATTAAAAATCCTTTGCGGTGTTCGTTCCATTTATTTTTTGCAATGGAAACAACTGAACCATACAAACAAAATAAGCCGATAAAATAGATGGGAATTTTGATACCAGTGTAGAAAATGGCGCGATAAATTTTGTGGGGATCTTTAAGAAACCAAGTTTTATCTGCTGGCGAAAATAACCATTCTTGCAGAAAGATATCAGTATTTGTCGATTCAAAAAAAAGCAAAACGATGGCAAGGGCCAAGAGGCTTATCCATAAAGTTTTTTTGCCCAAAGCAGTTACTCCGTGATATACTTTTATGCAAATCGCTTGCAATTTTAACTAACATCGAAATTATACGCAAATTATACGACATAATGTCTAGGATTCACCAATGAAAAATTCTATTCAACAAAAAATTCAAAATTTATTTGAAACAAATAGGATGGCTTTCGTTCTCGTCTTTTATTTTTATTGCTTAGTGGAGAATTTTATCATTCGTGTTATCTTGACCATCAAAGAATTCTCAGGACTTTCAAGTCCCTTAGTTGATATTCCTAAAATACTTATTGCTGGAATCTACAACGATACTCTCAACTTTAGTTATTTTCTTATTCCCTGTGTCGTTTACTTAGTATTGGTGCCAGAAAAACTCTACAAGTCAAAAATTCAAAATGCCCTCAATCATCTTTTTGCTTTCATTGTCATTTTGATTTTTTCGTTTCAAGCCCACTCAGAGTGGTTTTTTTGGAATGAATTTTCTGCGCGCTTTAATTTTATAGCGGTGGATTACCTAGTGTACACCAAAGAAGTTTTGGGCAATATTCAAGAAAGTTACCCAATGCATTTGGTTTACATCTCTGTTTTTTTAACATCACTTCTTGTTTATGGACTCTTTTTTAAATTACTTAAAAAAATCCCTTATTTAAAACACAGCGAGAGTTTTTCACATCGAGTGAAGTCGGCTCTAATTATCCTAGCTATTCCTTTTTCTTCTTTTTTAATTTTCGATAAAGCTTTTAGAAATGTTTCTGAAAATCAATTGGTCAACCAGCTCTCATATAATGGATTATGGCAATTGTTTCATGCCTTCAGAAATAATGAACTAGATTATGATTCATTCTTTAAAACTCTGGAAAGAAGTAAGGTTGTTAATTTGATGAAAAAAGAATTAACGACACCTAATTCTGAAACAGTCGATCGCTCGGGGGGCTTGCCATTTATTCGCAAAATAAAAGGAGAGGGCACTGAGAAGCGCTATAATGTAATAATGGTGGGGGTGGAGTCTCTGGCCGCAAGTTTTATGCAACGATTTGGTGGTGCTCCTAATATTACACCTCATCTTGATGAGCTCGCTAATAATTCATTATTTTTTTCTAATATTTATGCAACTGGAACTCGAACCGTGAGAGGCCTTGAAGCCTTGACTTTATCAATTCCTCCAACACCGGGAGCATCGATAGTTCGTAGAAATAATAATGAAAATCTTTTTTCGATTGGTAAAGTTTTTAGAGATAGAAATTACCAAACGAAATTCATCTATGGTGGTTATGGAATGTTTGATAATATGAACGCTTTTTTTGCGGGCAATGGTTATGAGATAGTCGATCGAACGAATTTTGTAAGAGATGAATACATAATGGCCAATATTTGGGGGGTCGATGATGAATCCCTTTTCAATAAGGTTTTAAAAGAGTCTGACAAATCCTATCGCTTGCAAAAAAAGTTTTTTAATTTTGTCATGACGACTTCTAACCATAGGCCTTTTACTTACCCTGAAGGACGAATAGATATTCCTTCACATACATCTAGAGAAGGTGCAGTAAAGTACACTGATTATTCTATTGGAAAATTTTTGAAAGATGCCGAGAAAAAGCCTTGGTTTCATAATACCATTTTTGTTATTGTTGCAGATCATGGAGTAGGTGGCAGAGGGACGATGGAAATACCTATGGAGCAATACCATATTCCGTTTTTTATCTATGCTCCAGGAATCGTTAAGCCTCAGGTTGTCGATCGTCTAGCCTCGCAGATTGATGTTGATCCAACTGTTTTATCAATACTAAATTTTTCCTACGAATCAAAATTTTTTGGAAAAAATATTTTAGAAATGAAGCCTGAGGAAGAAAGAGCGATCCTTGGAACTTACTCGAGTTTAGGGTATTTTGCCAAAGGTACTTTGGTGACTTTGGGGCTTAATAAATCCATTGGCTACAACACTTATGACCCCAAGACGTTGAAGTTTTCTAAAGGGGCTAAAGAAGATACCAACGTCCGCGACTCCGCCATAAGCTATTATCAACATGCAAGTTATTTGTGGAAAAACGGGCTTTATGGGGGTGATGTTCTTGAGAGTGGGCAAAATTTAGTTAAGCCTGCAAAAGACCAAAAATCAGCTAATTAATCATCATCAATCATCTATCAATCATCTTAAGATAAATGAAAATATCTCCGACAAGACCACTATAAAAGCGATTATTATTCTAGGAAACGAAAAGATGTGCGAAGTATGTAGGGCCGAAGGCGATGATTATTTATTTAAGAATGGACCTAAGAAGGTTTTGACGACTAATAATCTCTATAAAGTTTTTAAAAATTCCGTAGCCCCTATAAAGCTTTGCCACGTTCATAGCATAGAGCTCTTTCATCTAGGAGAATCACGATTTCTTAAGGAGCATCTCGAATTTGCCAGAGGTCTTGCTCGTCGAACCAAAGCTCAAACTACAACGATCGATTCTCCCTTTGGCTTTTGATGTGAATATTGGTTAGAATAAAGCTTCATCATCTTTATCAAAGGAAGATTCATGGAGCTCAATCGCGATATTTTACAGGCAAGAAGTTTTATTAATAACGAATGGATCGGACACTCTACTGTCAATATTCTTTCGGTAAAAAATAAATTTGATCAAAATATTATTGCTACAATTCCTTATGCAGACGCTAGTGAAGTGCAGTTTGCTATTTCTAATTCGATCCAAGGATTTCAAAGTTATTCCAATTGCACCAGCGCAGAAAGAAGGGATTACCTATTAAAAATTAGAGATGGGCTGTCGCAAGAAAAAGAAAAATTTATCAACCTCATTGTTTCTGAAGGTGGAAAGCCTTTGGATTACGCTAAGGCGGAAGTAGAGCGCTCCCTAGTTGTTTTGCAATTAGCTTCTGAAGAAGCTATGCGCTTAAAGGGAGAGATTGTTCCTATGGATTATGGATTGGGAATAGGAAAGACGGCTTTCACTAAACGTGTTCCAATTGGTCCAGTATTGGCCATTTCACCATTTAATTTTCCTTTGAATTTGGCCCTACACAAAGTGGCTCCGGCATTAGCGACGGGCTGCTCGGTGATTTTAAAACCATCGCTGCAGACTCCGCTCACAGCACTCGCCCTAGCGTCACTATGTAAAAGAGTTGGGCTTCCCGCCGGAGTGCTCAATGTCGTGATTTGTAAAAATGAAGAAGCAGAGCTTATGCTTACCGATGAACGCTTAAAAATGCTCTCTTTTACAGGCTCAGCTGAAGTGGGATGGAATTTAAAATCCAAGGCCGGAAAGAAAAAAGTTGTTTTAGAATTAGGAGGCAACGCTGCGGTAATTGTCGATCGTAGCAGCAATATTGATGAGGCTGCAAAATCTATTGCAATGGGAAGTTATCTTTATGCTGGTCAAGTTTGTATCTCTGTCCAAAGAATTTTCGTGGATCACTCCGTCTTTGATGAGTTTGTAGAGAAATTCAAAAAAGCTACAGATGAATTAAAAGTAGGCTCGCCATTAGAAGCAGGAACGGTTATCGGACCCATTATAGATCGCTCTCATCTGGATCGCATTCATTCATGGGTAGAGGAGGCAAAATCCATTGGAGCTCAGGTGCTTTTTGGAGGACATATCCAAAGCCATGAACACAATATTTATGCTCCAACACTTTTAACTAACACCCAAGAAGATATGAAAATTGTATCTCAGGAAGTTTTTGGGCCAGTAGCGATTATAGAAAAAGTTCAGTATTTTGATGAAGTCATTAGAGTCATCAATCGCTCCCGCTATGGTCTGCAAGCGGGATTATTCACCAATCAAATCTCCCAGATGAAATACGCCCACGAGCACCTGGAAGTGGGAGCGTTGATTATTAACGGAGTGCCTGGCTTTAGAGTCGACTCCATGCCTTATGGTGGCGTGAAAGATTCAGGCTTAGGACGGGAGGGAGTGCGCTATGCTATGGAAGATATGAGCGAGCCGCGCCTTCTGGTTTACTAGTCAAAACAGATAAATTTGTGGTAAGTTAGCACTTTAAATTTCAATGGAGTCTCTCATGACAGTTCGCGTTCGTTTTGCCCCTTCTCCGACTGGTTACCTTCACATTGGTGGAGCAAGAACGGCCATGTATAATCAACTTTTTGCAAAAGCAATGGGCGGAAAATATATTCTACGCATTGAAGATACAGATACTGAAAGAAGCGAGAGAAAATATGAAGAATCGCAAATTGAAGATTTGAAGTGGTTGGGAATTACCCACGATGAAGGTCCCGATGTCGGTGGAGAGTATGGACCTTATAGACAATCGGAACGCCTTCATATTTATAAAACTTGGGCAGAAAAATTAATTGATAAGGGACATGCTTATCATTGTTTTTGCTCCGAAGAGGAATTAACAGCAAAAAAAGAATTAGCTGAAAAAGAAAAACGTGCCCCTCATTACGATGGAAAATGTAGAAATTTAACTGTTGAAGAAGTCACATCGAAATTAGCTTCAGGTGAAGAAGCAGTTGTGCGCTTTCATGCTCAAAGAAAGGCTTATGTGTTCAACGATTATGTCCGGGGCCGAGTGGTCTTTCCAGAAGGAATGGTGGGAGACTTTGTTATTATGCGAGCTAACGGAATTCCCGTTTATAATTATGCCGTCGTGGTTGACGATGCTTCGATGAAGATTACTCACGTTATTCGAGCTGAAGAGCATTTACCAAATACACTGAGACAATTAATGCTTTATGAAGCTTTCTCAGAAACTCCACCAGAATTTGCTCATGTCTCACTTCTTATCGGGGAAGACCGCCAAAAGCTATCTAAACGCCATGGTGCTACTTCCGTTACTTTATACAAAGAGATGAATTATCTACCCAATGCTCTGCTTAATTATCTCTGCCTTTTAGGTTGGTCACATCCCAACGAATTAGATGTTTTCAATCCACTCGAGTTGGGAACACTCTTTAATCTCGATCGTTTCACAAAAGCTGCCGCCATTTATGATGTTAAGAAATTAGATTTCATTAATGGCCAGCATATAAAAGCCCTTCCAATTGAAACCATTTTAACTGAAGTGGAAAAAACAATTCCTTCAACTCATCAATTTCATAAAATGGATCATGAGTGGAAGATTGCTTGTGTGACTATTTTTAAAGATCAAATAAATTTCTTTCAAGATTTTGCCTCTCATCTCGATGTGCTTTTTACTACCGAAGTCTCTACTTCAGCAGACTACCTTGAAGCTAAATCGTGGGAGACCACTCCTAAAATTCGTGAATATCTAGAGGGTGAAATTAATATCGCCATAGTTGCCGGAAAAAAATTTGTGACTGTTGAAGATTATAATATTTGGAGTGAGCACGTTAAGGGAGAATTGAAAATAAAAGGCAAGCAGCTTTTTATGGGGATGAGATCTGTCCTTACTCATCAAGCTCATGGGCCGGAATTAAAATTTATTATTCCTTTAACACCCATTGAAATTTTAGAAAAAAGAATTCATCTCTAGCTTTTCTCGCTAGCAACTGGGAGTATGAATGTATTTGTTAAAATTAGTTATTTCCCTTTTAGTGATAAACGTTCATGCTGACTACACCCCTTATTCTGCGGATTGGTCGGATCAAGCAGTCATACCTTTAGGTACTAATAGAGCTAATATTTTTAATCTCGATGCGACAACCTTAGATCAGATGAAAATAGCTGGCTACAAACACGCAAATATTTATCCAGTAGCTGTAACTGGACTACTGATTCCCTACCAACCATTGCTTAATTTTTTTAAAGCCGACAGCAGTAATCCGATCAAAGAAATGATTTTACAGTTTGGAAAAAATTATGCTGGATTTAGTAGTGAAGCTGAGCTCTACCAATGGTTAGGCCTTAATCAATTTAATCCAGATTCGGCCACGGGTATTTATAAAATACCTTATCCCAATGGAAAAAAAGATCAATTTTATGTTGGAGCTGGCTTAGTAACAACGGCCGATGGAAGTAAGGGCTTAACTTTTAGTTGTTTTGCTTGTCATTCAGCTAATCTCTTTGGAACAACCGTTTTAGGTCTTACTAATAAACGCCCTCGTGCCAATAAATTTTTTCATATGGCCCGTGGAGTAGTGCCCTATATTCCCAATAGGATTTTCAAGTTAAGCACTGGAGCCAATGCAGGTGAAGTGGCAATGTTTGATCGCACTAAAAAAAATCTTGTCTCAGTGGAAGCGGTTACTCCACAAGTTTTAGGTCTTGATACGTCGCTGCCGCAAGTGGCTTTGTCTCTTGCTCGAAGAAATGAAGATGAATATGCCAGTAAGTCAAAAATATATGAAAAATATCCACGCCCTAATGATTTAGAAAATTTTGTTGCTGATTCCAAACCAATGCCGTGGTGGAATTTAAAATACAAAACTCGTTGGTTAGCTGACGGCTCTATCACTTCTGGAAATCCAATTCTTACCAATATTTTGTGGAATGAAATCGGCAGAGGAGCGGACTTAAAAGAATTAGAAATATGGATGAAGAATAATCGTAAAACTATTGATGAACTCACCGTTGCAGCTTTTGCCACAGAAGCTCCCCGCTATACTGATTTTTTTCCTGCAACAAGTATAGATCTTGCAAAAGCTAAAAAAGGCGAGCAGTTATTTAATCATAGCTGCCTTAAGTGTCATGGAGAGTACCAAAAGGCTTGGAGCTTACCTAATGCTTCTAGTTTGAATGCTGTTGAAATTTTAGCGACAACCAATATTATCTATCACGAGAAAACCTCTGTAAAAGATGTGGAAACTGACCCGCAAAGAAATGAGGGTATTAAAGCCTTTGCCGATGCTCTTAATAATCTTTCCATATCAAAATGGATGAAGACAACAGTTGTCGCACAAGTTGGCTATGTCCCACCTCCCTTAGTCGGTATATGGTCTCGTTATCCCTATTTGCATAATAACTCTATACCAAATCTCTGTGCTCTCTTAAGTGACCCGAAAATGAGACCTAAAAGCTATATAGCAGGCCCTGCAATCAATAAAGCAGTCGATTTTGATCAAGAGTGCGTAGGCTATCCTGTTGGCAATAAAATCCCAAAGGCGTGGCTTGCCGACAGTGAAGCAACTTATAGAGTAGGCAAGGGCGGTCTAACTAATAGTGGTCATACTAATGGCATAATTGGCGAAAACGGCGAAGAGCTCTTGAGTGCTGAAGATAAAAAAAGTTTGATTGAATTTTTAAAAACGCTCTAACTTTTATGCTTTAGCGCCAGATAAATTTCTCTGCCGATCCAAGCATCAGTGGCAGCATATAATTTTTGGTCCTGCTTTAAGTCTTTTGATTCCCAATTAGAGAGCTTAGCTTTTTTAGACAGGGTTAGATCTAATACTTCTTCAGTTAATCCTTTTAATCCAAAATTTTTTAATTGATGCGTTTTAGCTAAATCTGATAGCTCAATAAATCCTCTGGGAGTAAAGGGAAATAATTTTTGAAGCGCCTTAATATCATCGCGAATAGCTACACCAATTTTAAGGATAGATTCTTGCTCGAAAAACTCAGTAAGCAACGTAAATTTTTTTAAACTTTGAAGCCTAAATAAAAGTGCATGATCGGGAGTGGCCAGTTGTAAAAGTGATACCTGATAGTATTCCCCTTTTTTAAAAGAAGGTTTGGTCTCAGTGTCAAATCCAATAAAAGACTCCCCTTTGATGAGTTCGAGGGCGTCTTTAATCTCGTCATCATGACTAATCATGATGATTTCGCCAGGAAACTGAGCGCGTATATAATTGATTTGTTCGTCTATTTTATCATTCATTGTATTTTTACTTAAGTCTTTGTACCATCAAGTGGCAAGAAAATTAAGTTAAAAAGGAAAGTCCTATGCCATCTTTTGATTTAGTCTCAAAAACCGACATGATGGAAATGAAAAATGCCATTCAAATGGCCCAAAAAGAAGTTAATTCCCGTTACGATTTTAAAGGCTCAGAGGTGACTTTTGAGCTCAAAGAAATGGTAATTGAACTGAAGGCTGAAGATGATTATAAAATGAAGGCAGCTTTGGAGATATTGCGTGGTCAAATGGTTAAGCGCTCCATAGGCCAGCGCTGTATAGACCCAGGAAAGGTCGAACCTTCAGGTAACCGTATGATGAAGCAGACTATCACTATTAAAAATGGTATCGATAAAGAAAAAGCTAGAACAATTAATAAACTCATAAAAGAATCTGGGTTAAAAGTTCAATCCTCAATTCTTGATGATAAGATTCGCATCACCGCTAAAAAAATAGATGATCTCCAAGGAGCATTTCAAATGTTACGTTCAAACAAAGACGTGGACATTGAATTACAGATGGAAAATATGAAACGTGATTAAAAATAAATATTTTGTCTCCTGCGTACTTTTGATTGTAATCAGTTTTTTTACATACCGAGCTTTAAAGGCACCGATAAAAACTGAAGTTATCACCACAAGTGATTCACTACCTGTTACTGCGCACGATAAATTAATTCCTGCTAGTCTCAAAGTTTTGCCAAAAAAGCCAATTGTTTATGAAGGAGGGACTAAGACACAAAGTAAAACAGAGGATGAGTCCTTTATTGTTTTTGACCAAATAGAAAAAAATTGGCTTAAAAATGCCCAAGAGATTATGGGAGAAGAGAAGTTTGAAGTCTATAGTGAAATGAGAAATCGCAGTGAAAAAGAAAAGTTGCAAGCCTATAAAGAGTATCATGACTATCTTCGATCAAAATATGGAGATAAATTTACTTATAATATTTCTGAAGATCAAAGTGTGCGAGAAAAAGAAATTAATCAGCGTTATCTGAAAGAACTAGTAAACTTATTAGGCGAAGAAAAATTCAAAGAATACACGTCTCAAAAAGACCAGTTCAATGAAAAAATACGGCGTGAAAATAAGACATCAGTTTTAATAGAATATTAAGAGATGAATTCTATGAAGAAATGGCTTACATTAGAAACAAAAAATATTCTTAAGGCCCATGTCTTTCGTTATGTAAAAGTAAAAAGACAATCTCCTGAGACTTTAGATGTTGGAGAGTTTGATATCGTTCAATGTTCTAACTGGGTCAATATTGTTGCTATTACCCCTGAAAAAAAAATTGTCATTATAAAACAGTATCGACATGGCATTGATTCCTTCACGACAGAAATTCCCGGTGGAGCCATAAATTATCTTGAGGAGAGTTTGGTGGCTGCAAAACGCGAGCTAGTGGAGGAGACAGGTTTTACTTCTGATAAGTGGTATCATCTGGGCAAAGTGGATGTTAACCCGGCATTTATGACTAATTTTTGTGAAATCAATCTGGCCCTTGATGCTATTAAAACACAAGTCCAAAACCTAGATCCTTTCGAAGAAATTACAGTTAGCTTAGAAGATTTGACGGTTGTTGAGGAAATGATTAAAAATGAAGAAATTACTCATTCATTGGTGATCTTGGCCATACACTATTATTTTCGTTTTTTAATGCAGCAGCCTTAATGGGATTTTGATTAACCATATAATAGAGTAGTTTTCCAATATTTAATCTTTTTGCTTCTATCTTACCAATAATAGTATTTCTACAAAAAGACCAAGAAAGGCATTTATGAAAAGAGCCAAATTTCACATTATCTATCCAGTTACCAGTTGGTGGGATCTCCATTTTAGAAACCATATAAAGAAAAATAGATTGAGCGTAGCCCTCTTGACTGGGTTTCAAATTAGCAAGAGAAATAATGGCTGGCTTATAGATTTTGAAGGCTTCTACTAATTCATTATAATCAATAATATTGTCTTGATTGGAATCAAAACGCAAAAAAGTAGATTCAATATTTAACATCGCTCCAACGGTTAAAGTACTGTCTCGCTTATTTATTGGAAGTTTTGGATCGTTTATATCGCGAGCAAACCCTTGCACACCTTTTAAGTAATCATCTAATTCTTCTTTTGGAGCGCTGGTAAAATAATCATTCAAGCGAGGAAGATAATTTTTGTACTCTAATTTGTTTAATAGGAGATCAAAGAAATACTTATTATAACATTCAGTTGCAAAGAGGGGTTCATCTTTATTAATTCCACTGTTGCAAACAGCAGATAGTTCTTGTTTAAAATTTTCGGCAACATTGACGGCAGTTAAAATCATCTGAACAAATTCACTTGCTTCTATGACATTAAGTTCAAAATCTCCGTTAGATTTATTTTGGAATAAATCACCAAGTAAAACTGAGTTGCGAGCAAATGTATCTGGTTTAGGGGACCATAGTTTAAATTCTTCTAGAATTGGTTTGAGGTCATTTAAAAATGTAGAGAATTCAGCAAGTGAGACTTGAGGTTGACCTAGAGAATTTTTGTGACCGTAACCCTTTAAGAGTTTAAAACTTATCCACTTAATGATGCTGGCTTCTAAAAATCCATATTTATTTCTGAATATTTCGTTGCCATAAGTTGAAATGCCATCTTTCTTAGATCTGAAATATTTAATATTGACAGCAATATCCAAAAAATCGTTGTGAAGCTCAGTAACTCTTCTATTGCTGAAAATATCATAATCAATAGGCTGGTTGAGTTGAGGTAAAAAAACAATGGGCTTATTGGATTCTAATGTTTTTCTATAAGCGTTGTAAGTAACGTTGGTGAAATAAATTCTTTCATTTAAATCTTGAGCAATATCGAGAATTGTCCTTAGATCTTTCAAGGAAAATGATTCTTTATCTCCACCAATCAATTTGGACTTAAGAGCAATTATACTTGGCTTGAATTTTTTGACATTAGCGTTTTTAACAATGTCTTGGGCTAATTGAAGGAGCTGATCAACACTTACTAAGCTAAAATCATATTGTTCAAAATTAATAATCTTTATGAATTCTTTTAAGTCAACAAGATAGAATCTTGACTCCTCATTATCATTAGCAAAATTAGTGCTTTTTACAAAATAAATGTCAAAACCAAGCAATAATATTCTTGGGAGATTTTCAATGATTTTTGAAAGTTCATCAGAGGTAATAACCTCTTTATCACCAGCGACTAGGACTCGTTTCAAAAAGATCAACGAGTCAATGGTTTCTGGATTAATTTCTTTATTCCCTAACCTTTTACTAGCATCGATAATAAATTCTTTAATATTGAGTTTTTGCTGAAGCCCAGGAGATTTTTTAATGATTTCCAATGTAAATTTTGAAAAACGATTAATAGACTCGTTGAAACGATTTCGTAACTCCCAAAAGCGACCTTGATTTTTTTCATCATCCATCTCTTTTAAAACTTGGGTGATAATAATAGCTTCTTGATTGACATGAACGAGTAGATCAAAAAGAGGTGAGATATTAGTTCTGGAAATACGATCAGCTTCATCTCTCAAAAGTAGCATGTTAAGTTGAAAAATTAAGCCAAGACCTTTAACTATGGAATCACTTTGCCCTTCAAAAAATTTTCTTATAAAGGCATTTATTTCACCTTCTGAAACAGAAGTCGGGTTTTTCGATCTTACGTATTTTGTGAATTGAAGAAAATTTTCTTGGAGGCAACGAATTTGCTCTTTTTGGTCTGCTTTAAAAATTTCACCTAATTTATTTATGTCTATTTTACAACTTTGCAATTCACCTGGTTTGTAGACATTGCTATTGGCAACCGGAGTGTCGGAAACGTAGCCGCAGCTACTTAAAAGCAAGGCTGCTAGCAAGGCAAAGCAATTTAGATTTCGGGCAAACATCTTCATGCTACTAGTTATAAGATCAAAGCTTGTATTGTCAAAGCCCAATATGCCAATTACGATCCATTTTACAGGGTGCAGCTTTCATATTTGGGCTCGATCTATTAACTTCTTCTACTAACTTTAAAGTCTATGAAAATCCTATGGAGAAGCTGTGTTTTTTGCCAGGTATTTTTTACATTCTCTCTTGATTTTTTCGCTACATGCTATGCTGTTTTTTGGTTTATCGCAGGCTAATGAAGGAACGATGACTTATGAGAAGTTTTATCGGCTCAACAAGCCGCTCTATCGAAGCACTTCTGGCGATCTTATCAACTTCAGTTATCAAAGCGCTCAACTAAGCGAGCAGCGAAAAATTGATACCTATATGATGGGAGATTTGAGGCTTTATTTCCAAGATAATAATGCCGTTAATTACTCCTTACAAGAAGCCTATCTTCGCTATCAAAATGCCGATTATAAACTTTTTGTTGGTCGTAAAATTCTCGACTGGAATATAAATGAAAAATATTGGAGTTTAGGGTATCTCAATGCAAACCAAGCCTTTACTCTTTTAAGCAATGAAGAGGAAGGAGTAACGGGGGCATTGCTTAATAAGCAAATGGGACAATTTGAATTTGACGTACTGTTATCTTATATCTTTATTCCTCAATTAAATCCTTCCATTGATTTTAAAAATAGTGAAGTGAAAAGTAAAAGTGATTGGGCAAGATTGCCCCCCAAGAAGACTGTTATCAATGGTGTTGAAGTGCCCATTGCCTATAGTATTTCAAAATATAAAATTTCTAAAATTATTTTTAATAAATCTCTTGGTAGCAATATTCGCTACCGATGGAATAAAGGTGGTGTTTCGGCTTTTGCTGTTTATAAGCCGGAAAATAAATTGCGAGCAAATGCCAATGCTTCTTATGATAATATTAGTAAAGTTATAGTTGAAGCTGACCCGACAGTTAATCACCATGCTTATTATGGTTTACAAATTTTTCAATCTTTTGGGGATTTGAAAACAAGAGCTGGGCTAAGTTATGTCGATCCTAATGCTCATCTAGGTAAAGATTTTCCAGTGGATATTACGAATGCAAGAAAAACAATTAAGCTTGATTATTTTACCATTAATCCTCATTATGACAAAGAAGCCTATGCTCACATGAGTGCAAACTTAGACAGAAAAACTTATATTTTGTCTCTCAATTATATTCATTTGCTTACAAAAGATACACGCTTAAATGACGACTTTTTTACAGATGCTATAAAATGGAAAAGAGCAATTGGTGGCAGTGTCACGTATTTTTTAAATGATACTTTTAATGTCCTGCTGGATTTAAAATACGATCTCGATCGTTTAGATAATATTGTAAAAAGCGAATTGAAGTATAATTATCAAAACAAGATTACAGTGGCCCTGGGTCTTGAAATGCTCAAAGCCCCGGATATTAAATCCTATTGGAGTTATTACCGTGCTAATGACACTCTTTATTCATCAATAGGTTTTTTCTATTAAAGACTAAATAGATTTTTTATTTTTGGCAGTGAGGACAATAATATGTTCCTCGACCTCCTAGAGTTATCTTAATTACTTCAGTTTTTTTACACATCTGGCAAATTTTTTGATGGAAAACAACTAGGTGATTGACACCTTCTCCTTTTTCTCCAAAAGCGTCCCTATAGCCACCACCAAAGGTTGTCCCAGAGCCTTTAAGAGCCCCGTAGATGATGAGATCAATGGCTGCCTTAATGTTAGTGCAGTCTTTTTGAGTAAGAGTGCTCACTACCCGGGTTGGAAGGATTTTTGCGCGTGCACAAATTTCACTTGCTATATAATTGCCAACTCCAGAGAATTTTTTTTGGTCTAATAACAGAGTTTTTAAAACTTTATTAGGGTTTTGATCAAAGATATTTTTAATATGAACAGCATCAAAAGTGGGTTCACTAATATCAATTGGAAAAGAATTTATTTTTTTTTCAAAATTTTCTTTATTTAAAAAATAGGCGAGACCAAATCTTCTTGGATCCACATAACTTAACACTTTTTTATCACCTTCAATCACAATATGAGCGTGTTTTGCCTCATTTCCTACCAATTTTTTATCGCTAATTCTCCAAGATCCAGACATTCCTAAATGAGAGATCAGAAAATGATCGGGATTATCAAAATTAAAAATAAGAAATTTTCCTTTGCGATAAATGTTTGTAATGATTCCAGATTCTAATTTAAAATCTTTTTGTCTTATGAGGCGTGAAGTTTTATCTGAGAAAAAAACATGTTTGATTTTCAAAGGGAGAAAATTATTTAATTGATTCTTAATGGTTTCGACTTCGGGTAGTTCGGGCATTGCTTTGTATCCTATTAATTTTATAAAGTCGAACTAGGCAAAAACCACTCGGGTCCGACCTAGTCCGACTAATCAGTCCGACTAAACTAGCACAAATTAACTTGTTTTGAAATTTTTAAGCCTAATCACGTTTTCAAAGTCAGCTTGAGGCTCAATTTCAGGTTTCATTTTGTTTCTGATATGACTCATGATCAACTCAGAAAAATGCTTCTGATCGTCTTCAGTGGTCTTTGAATAATGATCGGCCAGCTTTAGGTCTTTATGTCCTGTCATCGCTATTACTGCATCTAAACCGCCACCAACTTGTCTTGCGAGCTTTGCCATTCCATGTCTTAGGATATGCGTTCCTGTATAAGGCACACCACTTTTTCTTTGAGCGGCCCTATAGTTAATTTGAATAGTGCAATAATTCAAAGGAGCACCATCTACATGAAAGACAAAATTATTTCCCTGTAATCTAAAAGCCTCGCGGTGTCTTAAAACTTCCATAATTTCATCAGTAATAAAAACAATTCGCGATTCACGATTTTTTGGAAATAACTTCAGCTCAACAAAAACTTTATTGGCCGTATCCCAGATGCAAGTCTCTTTGATTATCAACCTTCGATTTTTCAAATCCACATTGCTCCATTGAATTCCTGAAATCTCTCCAATCCTACCAGCGCAATAAAATTGCATTTTAGCTAGATCGCGATAGAGAGGTTGTAAAAATTCAAAAAACAAGAAAGCATCTTTTAAATCAATCTGCTTTTTCTTGTCTGGCAGTGGCTTAATAAAACCCATTTTGCGATGCTTTTTCTTAACAGGGCAGGTGAGTGATAAGGCCTCTTTTTCAAAAAGATCACTTTCCTTGTACCAATTAAAAATACACACCAAAAGATTAAGCTCATTATTAAGATTGCATCTTCCCGCATGGCCTCGACCACTGTTTTGATAGTCACCAGTTGAAAAATGGCCAACCCAATAAATGACCCATTCAGAAACCTTAGAAGGTGTAATCAAATTCATCGGAAGATGCTCAAGCGTCTGAAGCATTCTATAGCGACGATGCCAGATATCCTTGGTAGAAGTCGCCAAGATTGGAAAGTGATTTCGTTGCATGGTTTCCCATACTTCTTTTAAAGTCGAGCATTGGCTTTCAACGCTATCTTTAATAATCTTCTTTCCATAAAATCTCTTCTGCCATTCCTTTGCAACATACAAACTTAGAAAGGTGGCGGTAAAAAGTTTTCCGCTGATCCTTTTTTCAACTAAGTATTTATGAGTTCTATCATTTTGATAAATACCTTTTGCATTTTTTAGTTTTTTATAATTTTTTGATCTGCTCATGTTTGTTCTCCTTTTAGCCAAGCAATTATTTCGCTTGGAACAAACACTAATCTTTTTTTCCTTCCACGATGACGATAAGGGATTTCTCCACGACTAACTAAATTGTAAATCGTGCCCTTGGCGTAGTTCGTGAACGAGCAGACCTCGTCAATTCCCCATATTAAATTGTTAAAGAACAATGCTGCATTTGATTCAGCTCGTGAATCATACTCTTTTTTATCCAAAATGTAATGTAACTTTGAAACTTCACAATTTGTCATTCATACCCTTGGTTAAACTATTAAATAAAC
>CANFNL010000004.1 GCA_947448205.1 Bacteriovoracaceae bacterium | reverse complement strand
TCTTGATGAGACCAAATAATAAATTTTTGATTTTGAAAACTATCAAAAAAACTTTTCCACTGATCAATTTGAATTAAAACGTTTTGAAAACTATCAAGCATGACCATAATAAACTTTGGAGGCTCTGGCTCTTTAAAGAGTTGTTCAATTTTTTCAACTTGGTTCCCATGGGATTGAACTCTAGAAATTTTTAAATTTTGAAAATTTTTTCCGGTGTAAGCCTCTAATAAGCGTATGCCTTTTTGCTCTGTCGGGATAAACTCTTCTGTGGTGCTAATTTTCTTTGTTAGAAAATATTTACTCCAACCAACTTCAAAACCAACTCTTTGCCTGGCCCGAAAATTAAAGCCCATAAAAGCTGAATTTAAAGAATTTTCTAAATCAAAAAAAAGATCAATATTAAAAACATCATCGAGATTGGCACAATAATGATGTGTCTCGATAAGGCTTATTTTTTTTTGAGGACGCTCATAAATTTTTACCTTGAAGGGTAAAAAGTTAAATGCTAGCGAACATTTTTCCTCACATAATAGACTAATTTCGGCTTTAGGAAACTCTTCACTCAAAGCGATTAAAAAAGGGAATGCCAAAAAAGCATCGTCTAGTTTTGGAGGGCACTTAATTAAGATTTTATTTATTTCCATGTTGAAGGGTCCTTAAAACGAAATTCAAATAATTTTTTAAAATCAGGTAATTCCGGGTCATCGGGAAGCGCTCTTACCATTTTTTTCAATTCGCTCCATGAAAGATTTTTTTCTAGCAGATCACTTTCAATTTTAAAGCTTTCACAACGCTCAAATTTCTGCTTAGCTTTAAAAATTAAGCCTCTGGCGCCTATCAGATTTCCATCGCGGTAATGAATCATGGCCGCAGCCACTTGAATCACGGCCCAATAGACATTGCGAATTGGACCTGGTTCTTCAAGCCAGTGGTGCTCCAAATCCTCATGACACTCCCAATATTTCTGAGCGTTAAAAAGCTTAACACCCTCCGCGATAGCGTGCATATGGTTTTGATCAAATTCACCCATGGACTTTTGCCTGTTTGTTTCTAAAAGAGTAAGCTTTTAATGTATCTTTTTTCTTTCCCTATTCTAGCTTTAAAATTGGATTATAGTTATGTCGGAAATTTCTGATCACTTTCATTCTTTAGTACCTGAGTATGTTCGTAGCCTACAAGTTTACCAGGCGGGTAAGCCCATAGAAGAGCTCACTCGCGAGCGTGGCTTGACTAAAATTTCTAAGCTTGCTAGTAATGAAAATCCACTCGGACCTTCTCCTTTTGCCATCCAAAAGATGACTAATGCTCTATGGGATGTTCATCGTTATCCCGATATGAATGCTTATGCTTTAAAATCTGCCATCGCTAAACTTTATAAATTGAAAAAAGAAAATATTATTTTAGGAAATGGCTCTGAAGGAATTATGGGCTATATTGCCAGGGCCTTCGTGCAACCTGGGCATGAAATTTTAACCAGTCAAAATACCTTTATCGGTTTTTATATAATTGCTCGCTCTGTTGGGGCTCAATTAAAAACAGTTCCATTAACATCTGATTATAGATTTGATGTTGAAGCCCTTGCTAAGAACATAACCTCAAAAACTAAAATCATTTATATTTGTAATCCAAATAACCCTACTGGAAGTTATATAACTAAAAAAGAGTTTGATTACTTAATGGATCATGTTCCCTCTCACGTTTTAGTTATAGTAGACGAAGCCTATTTTGAGTTTGCAGCTGCGACTGAAAATTATCCCAATTCTATGGATTATCGCTACGACAACGTAATTACTTTGAGAACTTTTTCTAAAGCATATGGTCTTTCGGGAATACGTATTGGCTATGGCTTCGGGCATGAAGATCTCATTGGAAATCTGACAAAAGTAAAGCTTCCTTTTGAACCGGGAACCATTGCTCAATTGGGTGCTCTTGGAGCTCTTTTTGATAAACCACATCTAAGAAGAACTATTGGAAATAATCAAAGACGCTATCAAGAGACTTTTGATTTTTTAGCTAAGCATGACTTTAATCCCATAAAATCAGTTGCAAATTTTATCGCTTTCAAGACTGGATCAGAAGAAGCAAGCCGATATATGTTTGATAAACTCCTTGATCATGGAGTCATTATCAGACAACTTAAAGCCAATGAAATGCCTGAATTTGTCCGCGTCTCTCTAGGGACAAAAAGTGAAATGCGCCATTATTTTCAAGCCATGGAAGAGATTTTACCTGAATATAACAAACGTTATGGGAGACCGAAGTCATGAAAGTTGTCACTTACCTTCATCGCCATAACCTAGGTGTTGTAAAAAGATTGGGAATTCTCATTGATGAAAAAACAATTCTCGATCCCAACCTCGTGTTCGCCTGCGACTTTGAAAGAGAAGGATATTTTAATTTTAGAGAACGTGCTGATCATCATTGTCCTTCTTCACTTAATGCACTTTTAACTTTGAAAGAAAAACCATTAGAAATTTTACAAATGGCACTGGGTCTCAATATTTTTTTAGAAAAATGTGGAACACCAACTCTAAAAGATGGTACAAAATATTTAATCGACTTATCCACAAATGAAATAAGCTTTGCTCCTCCAATTGATAAGATTGAGACCTATCGTGATTTTTATGCCCATGAAAAACATGTTGAAGTTGGTTTTAAAAAACGTGGAGAAAAAATTCCTGAAACATGGTATCAGATCCCTGCTTATTACAAGGGAGCCACTACTGGATTTATCGGTCATGAAAGTGAAATCCTCTGGCCATCCTACACTGATGTTCTCGATTATGAATTAGAATTGGCAATGGTGGTTGGGCTTGATGGCTACAATATTAACGAGCGAGATGCTCACAAACATATTTTTGGTTTTACTATCTTAAATGATATCTCCGCTAGAGATATCCAAAGAAAAGAAATGCAAATACGCTTAGGACCAGCTAAGGGAAAAGATTTTTGTTCTATCATAGGCCCGGTAATCACCACTATTGATGAGTTCGAAACAAGTGAGCCCAATCTTCTTATGACAGCTAAAGTTAATGGTGTGGAATGGTCAAGAGGTTATTCAGGGGAAACTCATTTTTCCTGGGCACAAATGATTTCTCATGTAGCCCAGGACGAATGGGTGCGCGCTGGAGATCTTTTTGGTTCAGGAACAGTTGGTACCGGTTGTGGACTTGAATTAGATAAATGGATTAAAAGCGGTGATGTCTTAGAATTAGAAATTGAAAAAATTGGAAAACTTAGAAATATAGTTGGTAGAAAACAAAAAACATAATCAGGTAATTTATGGAAAACTTTAAGGCTTCAGGCATTCATACTAAGCAAGCTCATGTAAAAATACCCGAAGGGCATTTCGAAGAAGAGCATGGGAGAAAAGGATTTTTCGGTAGAGTCTCTCATCTTTATCATACCCAGGCTCCAGTGGGATGGACTCATATTGAAGGTGATTTAAAACCTAAAAGTCAGCCCCCAATGTTTAATGAAAAATTATCAAAAAATATTTTTGTACCCATATTGGAGAATAATGATTTGGTTATTAGTTTAGGCTATTACACACAATCTTATAAAAATTTCTACCGCAATGCTGATTATGATGAAATGTTCTTCATTCATGATGGCTTTGGAAAAATCGAAACTAGCTACGGCCACCTCGATTACGCTAAGGGTGACTATATAATCATTCCTCGCGGGACGACTTATAAGCTCTATTTAATAACTGACACTAAAATCTTTAAGGTTGAATCGACCTCAGAGTTTGAGCAACCCGATCGTGGAATGATGGGTCCCAATGCCCTTTATGATCAAACTGCATTAAAAACCCCAGAAGCCGCCATTGGAAGTGAGCAAGACAAGTCAGAATATAAACTTGAAATAAAGAGACTTGGAAAAATAACAACTGTAACTTATCCTTTTAATCCTTTATGCGTAAGTGGATGGAAAGGCTCAGTCTACCCCTTTAAGCTCTCTATATATGATTTTTGCCCAGTAATGAGTCACCGCTACCATATGCCACCAAGTGCTCATACGACATTTGTGTGCAAAAATTTTGTTATTTGCTCTTTTGTTGAAAGACCATTGGAAGACTCGAGCACTCATGGCGTATTAAAAATTCCTTTCTATCACTCAAATATCGATTTTGATGAAGTTCTTTTTTATCACCAAGGAAATTTCTTCTCGCGCGATAACATCGATGCGGGGGCGCTCACTTTTCATCCTCAAGGGATTCATCACGGCCCTCATCCTAAAGCTTTCAAAAATAGTGATACTAAAACCTATACAGATGAATACGCTGTAATGATCGATACTAAAAATCCTTTAAAACCTACAGACTGGTTTTTAAAAAATGAGAATATTGATTATTGGAAATCTTGGATGGCCAAGTAGAACAACAAATTTAAGTGGAAATATTTTTATACTTTGAAGCAATTATTTCAAAACATTTTTCTGCAAGAATGGCTTTATCATGACCTAATTCAGTTTTAATTTCTGGAAAAACACTTAATTCCACTACCATTTTCTTGGCTGAAAACAATCCAATAGCATGATTTAAAAAAGTCATATCCCCATACCAAAAAAAGGTATCACGATTTTTCAGGCTCACGGCTTCGCCATCTATACTTTTATAATTTAAACACATCGGTAAAAGTGTCGCATTAGCATCAATAGCAGCTTGAAAAAGTGGTCGTTTAAATCGCAACATTTCAGCTCCATCCCCCGTAGTTGCTTCAGGAAAAATAGTAACATTCACCCCTGAATTGAGAGCCGTCGTCAATTCTTTAACTTCCTTGTGAATGCTCTTTTTACTCTTGCGATCAACAAAAAGACAGCCCCCTAACATGCACAAGTGTCCCAAGAAGAAAGTTTCTTTCATTTCTTTTGAAGTCACAAAGCTGCTGGGAAAGATTGAACTAATAACCAATACATCTATATAAGAAAGATGATTGCTAACGAAAAGATAATTTTGTTGAGGATTAAAGGGATGAATTTTTTGAACGACTTTAATACCAATAATTTTAAGTCCAACCTTACTTGTATAAGAAATGACTTTAGTTAAATACTTTCGTGCCCGAACAAAATTAAACCCACAAAGAGTGAAGATGGTTAAGGAAGCTATAAAATATAGAAATAAGGCAAAGCCAAAACTTGGAAATTTTATTAAAAGTCTCAATATTTTTGGTGCGTTCATTGTCATTTCCACTATAAAACTTTTAAAGTCTTTCTATAAACTTTAAGATAAAATAGGCTTGAATGTAAAGCAAGTGAGGATTTAGTGAGCATGACAACTTTTGAAACAAATGGCGCTTTTGCTGATAATTATAAATTTCTAATAGGCTCAATACTACCTCGTCCAATCGCAGTTGTTTCCACCATAAACTTAGATGGAACAAATAATGTTGCCCCTTTCTCTTTCTTTACAGCTGTTTCTGCACAACCGATGATCGTGGCTTTTTGTCCTATGATCCGCTCAAGCACTGGAGCACAAAAAGATACTCCCCTGAATATTTTACGAGAAAAAGAATTTGTAATTAATTTTGTTCATGAAGAACTGGCACAAAAAATTAATCTAACTTCAACGGAATTACCCTACGGTGAAGATGAATTTAAATTTTCAGGTCTAACACCAATCGATTCTGAAAAAATTAAGGCCAGAAGAATCAAAGAAAGCCTAATTCATTTTGAATGTATTTTTAGAGATAGATTAAATTATGGTGATCACCCCGGAGCTGGACAGATAATCACAGGGGAAGTTGTTAAAATCCATGTGGCAGATCAAATTTTAGAAAATGGCAAAATTGTAACTTCAAAATACAACCCAGTAGGGCGCGGAGCTGGCAATGATTGGATTCGATGCGATAGTACTTTTGTACTTGAAAGATTAATGACCAGCCAAATTCAAAAATAACTAATAAATTTCTTAGAGTGATGATTGCATTACTTTAAAAAAACCTGGGAAGGATTTATCAACGCAGTCAGAATGAGAGAGACCTCCTCCAGAATTGGCATGTAAGAACAAGTAAGCTGTCATGACTATACGATGATCTCTGGCGGTTGATACATTGATTGGCAATATTTTCTTAAAACTTCCCGTTATCTTTAATTCATCAGCTTGAGAATTATAATCAAAATCAACTTGAAATAATTTTAAAATCTTTATAATTTCCTCTAACCGATCACTCTCCTTAAAGCGAAGGATTTCGAGATGATGAAGAATACTTTCTCCCTCAATACGTGAAGCCAAAAAAGCTAAAGTTGGAGCAAGATCGGGAAATTCAGATATATCAACTTCAAATGGCGTAAGTTTATTTTTTGAACTTGCTCGCAGGCCATTAGTTGAAAAAGAGATGTCGCCACCCATTTTCTCAATGAGTGCAATAAATTTAGAGTCACTCTGCGTGGGATCAACTTCATGACAATTCTCGATGAGTACTTGACCTTCAACTATTGCAAGAGCTAAAGGATAACTCAAAGAACTAAAATCTACTGGAACATAAAAAATGTTTCGATTTTTGGTTTCAGCTAATACAAAATCTGTCATTTTAAGATAAGTCTCAGAAGCCTTTATATTTTTAAATTCAAATTGAATAGATTTTTGGCAAAAAGCTAATTTTAGTGCACTGGCAAACTGCGTGCTTTTAGAGCAATTAATTTCAAGCGGCTGTTGAAGCGAGAATTGTGCAGGACCTTTGATTGAAATCCAGGCTTTATCCAAGCGTACATCAGATTCTGTTTTAATTTCTACATCAAGTTTTTTTAATGGGTTGATTAAGTCTAAAATGGGACGCTCGCTTATTTTCTCTGTTGGAAAAAAACGATAAGTTTTTTTTCCTAAAGAAAGCAAGGCTAAAAGAAAGCGATTAGTTGTCCCTCCATCTCCTGTCTGTAAATCAATAATCTCTTGAAGAGTGTCACTCTCACAATCTGGAAATGAATTTAAAAATATTATAGTTGAGTCTTTCTTTGAAATCTTTAGCCCAACTTTTTCCAAACAGGCTAAAAGTGTAACTACATCAGTTGAAGTTGAGAGGTTCTCAACAGTAAAATTTTTGCCTCTTAAGGCACCAATGATCAATGCCCGATTCGAATGAGACTTGCTGCTAGGAAGACGCAAGTCATTTTTAAAAGGTTGAGATTGAACTCTATAAAGTGAATTTTCGGAGTTCATCTTTATTATTTTCTAGTGCTAATTGAATTTCATCAAAAGATTTTTTTTCTACAACGGCATTGCCAATATCATTAACGATTACTAGATCAATGGAATTTAGGGCGCTAATCTTTTTATCTTTTGAGAGATAGAGCATAATTTTATCGATTGGAAATTCTTTATTAAACCAAGGCGGATTCTTTCCTGGAATATCTAAAGCATTCTTTAGCGCGATAATATCATTAATATTTTTTTCTGTGCCAAAGACTTTAAACACTAGAACCATCCCCCAAACGACTGCTAATCCATGAGGAAGGTTGTAGATATACTCTAATGCATGACCAAAGGAGTGACCAAGATTCAAAATTTTTCGAACGCCTGTCTCCAATAAATCCTCGTCAGTAAGCTTTTGCTTAAATTGAGCACAAGCATCGATTATAATTTCTAAAGGTGCTTTTTTTATAGAGAGATCATAAATAGTATAGTCTAGAAAGCAGCACTTAAGGACTTCCCCCATACCACTACTTTTTTCTAGCTCTGGCAGCGTTTTTAAAAACCTAGCACATATCCAAACATTTGTTGGTAAATGAAAGGCACCAATTAAATTTTTTCCCGATTTGGAGTTAATCGCAACTTTTCCACCAATACTAGCATCGACCATTGCAAGCAAAGTCGTTGGCACAACACTCCAGGAAATTCCTCTTAAAATGGTAGCCGCCACTAAACCCGCAAAGTCAGAGACCGCTCCCCCTCCAATGGCAACGAGATGAGCGTTGCGATGGATTCCCTTATCTAAAAAGAATTCAATAGCATTTTGAAAATCATTAATATTCTTAACTTTTTCTCCGTCGGGAGATTTCCAAAAAATTACTTTTTTGTTTTCTATTTTTTCTAAAATTATATCTTTGGAATAATGACTCCAAACTTGGTGATCTACAACAAGTAATACGGTATCCGTTTCAAGACGATTAATCTCTTCTACAACGTTTTCTAACAGTATATTTTTAATTAATGTTTTCATTTAATTTCAATCCAATTCTTATTTTACTGAATAAGCATTTTGTCTTAAGTAATGATCAGCTAAAACGATTTTAACCATGGCCTCTACAACCGGAATTGCTCTTGGAATAATACATGGATCATGTCGACCCGCTTTTGCATTTTCTCCAACGGTTGAAGTTGGTTTAAAAGTAATGTTCATTAAAATACGTTCACCATTTGAAATTCCTCCTTCTAGTCCACCAAAAGTGGAAAGAGTCTTGGAAATTTCAGAACCAGATTTTTCAGCCATCTCTTCGCCGAGTCCATAGGAAAAAGAAACAACAGCACCGATGGAGAGCAATCCTTTGGCAAAGTCAGCTTTTAGTTTATCAAATGCTGGCTCACCTAATCCAACGGGGGAATTATCCACAACGATTCTCACCCGACCACCTACAGAGTCACCGTTTAATTTTAATTGCTCAAGGTATTTTTTTATCTCTTCGTTCTTTGAAGTATCAGGAAACGAGTATGGTGAAAAATCGCTGTCCATTTTTTCTGGAATACTCTTATATTCAAAGGGACCAAGTTTTGTCACGAATGCTTTTATCTTTACTTGAGGTAGTATGAGCTCGGCAAAATAACCAGCAATAACTCTAGCTATCGTTTCACGACCTGAGGCTCTACCACCACCTCGATGATCGCGAATCCCAAATTTTAAATCCGTAGTTTTATCAGCGTGTCCCGGACGATTTTCATTTTTTAGCTTATCATAATCGTGACTTTTTTGATTTGTGTTTCTAACAATAACAGCAATTGGACTACCCAGAGTTTTTCCTTCATAAATTCCAGAAAGAATTTCAGCTTTATCTTCTTCTAGCCTGTTTGATGTTCCTGCAATTTTCCCAGGGGAGCGCTTATCTAATAATGCTTGTAGGTCTTGCAAATTAAAGTTGAGATTTGATGGGACTCCGTCGAGCACAACCCCCATGGCCACCCCATGAGATTCACCAAAACTCGTCAGAGAAAACATTTTACCAAAGCTATTTCCACGCATATGATGCCCATTATACTCAAAGCCAAATGGCAATTACAAGGAAGAGTAAGTCATGTTTCTCCCGAGTTTTAGACATTTAATAGAAATTGAGGCATTAAAAATTCAAAACCAGACCGTTTTAAGCAAAATCGCTTACGAAGAAAAGAGAATATCCGACCTAGAGGCTATTAGGCTTAAACGAGAGCTTGAAGCCATTGCCCTATCAGAAGAAGACAAAAACTTGAAATTATTCACTAGTCAGCAAGAAATTGAGAGCAAGCAATTAAAAATAACTCGAATGAAATCGCAATTGGATATGGTAACCTCTCAAAAAGAGCAACACGCTCTTGAGACACAGCTTTTGCTCATGCAAAAAGAGCTCGATACTCTAGAAGAGAAATATTTTTTAAATTTAGAAAGACATGAAGCAATTGAAGTTGAAAAAAAAGACGGACAAACTTTTTTAACAGGCTCACTGATTTCGCTCGAAGAAATTAAAAAAGACGTCGACAGTATTCGTCTTAAATTTCAATCAGCGATTGCGGGACGATTAGAGCGTATTAGTTCGCTAGAAGTGATGTGTGATGAAAAGCTCAAAACTTTTTATCTCGAATTAGAGAAAAAATTTGCTCCTAAAAGACCGGTAGCTTATCTGATTGATAAAAAATGCACCCAGTGCCACATGCAAGTTGACTCAGTCTTTAAAGCTTCACTGGAAGAAGGTCGCTCTTTTGAAACATGTCCCAATTGTTCCCGATTACTTATCCCTGATACTGCTAAAATCTATTAAGAGATATTTTTATTACACTTAAAAAATTCTGATAGCGATGAAATCCAGGCGTTATTATTGAAAAAAAGGGAAATCTTTCAATAGAAGAAAAATCCTATTGACGGATTTTAGGTGAAAGCCGATAAAACTATACCGAGAAGAGGGAGTCATCGCTGGCAATTGTAGCAATACAATTGCGGGAGGAAAGTCCGGACACCAAATGGCAACGTAGCGGGTAACGCCCGTCCATCGCGAGGTGAGGACAAGTGCAACAGAAAGTATGTACAGGTAATGCTGTAGTGAAACCAGGTAAACTCTACGTGGTGCAAGCTCAAATAGGCAAACCGCTTAGAGCAATCTAGGCTAGTTGGGGCCACCAACGAAATTTGCGGGTAGAGTGCTTGAGCCCACAAGTAATTGTGGGCCTAGATGAATGATGGTTGAAAACAGGATCCGGCTTACACCTCCTCTCGGTTTTTTTCTATTTATTTTTATCCATTTTTAAGCAAGGGATGTTCCTGCAATCAAATGGAAATAACTCAAACAAATGCAAGAGCCTTGCTGCTTGCCGTACTAACGTTGAGTTTACTAGTGGGTAATTTAAACTGATAATCTATATCAATTTCTTTCACCAATTTTTCAAAGTCAACCAAAGGCATTTCGACAACTAAATTTTCAATTTTATATTTAGTAATTCCCGTTTTAAAACGAGGAGCCGTTTCAAAAGCTTTTCGTGGTTTTATTTGAGGATATTGTTTTAATTTTTTATCATTTGTTTCAATGATAAAAGTTGGCAGCTCCCATTGGCCGGCGAGCCATTCGTTTTCTTTTTTCTGATAAAAGAGTAATTTATTCTTCTCTCTCACCACCACGCGAATAGTTTTTATAAATAAATCCATTGTCACTTTTTTTTCAGTCTCAATGGGAAGCAATAAAGTTCTACTTGTTTTATAAGCAATGCACTCATTTTTCAAAGGACAAAGTGTGCAAGCGGCTTTCCTAGCCTGACAAATAATTCGCCCTAAATCCATCATAGCTTCATTTAATTTGCGAGGTCCCAGAAGCTCAATCTCTGCCACAATTTTTTTATTATCAAAATCCTTTAATAATTTCTGCTGAAGTTTCACTCCTTTGGTTGTCTCCTCGCCATAAAATCGAGCCAACACTCTTTCTAAATTGGCATCGACAGCTAATCCAGTTTGATCTGCACCTATGGCAACAATAGCGTTGGCCGTGTAAGGACCAATTCCTTTTAATTTTAAAAGGGCATTCAAATCAGTTGGTATTTCTCCGCTAAATTGTTCAACAATTTGAATGGCGAGGTTTCGCAAATTTCTGGCCCTTCTGTAATAACCAAGTCCCTTCCAAGCGATGCAAACTTCTTCTTCACTGCTTTTGGCGAGAGTGAATATTGTAGGGTAAATATTTAGGAATTCTTCAAAGTGATTTAAGACTGTCCCAACAGTGGTCTGTTGAAGCATGATTTCTGAAACTAATGTTCGATAGAGAGAGCGCTCAACTCTCCAAGGGAGGTGGGAGTATTGTGACTCTGACCAAAGAATCAAATCGGCAAATAATTTTTTTGACATAATAGTGTTGTATTACTTTTTGCAAGTTTTTACAAAATCATTTGCATAATTGACGAGATCAGCTGATGTAAAAGCCTTGACGCCATCCCCTATCATTTTAGCACCATGAATTTCTAAAAACTCTCTCATAGCTTGAGACATCTCATCAATGTCTGTTATAACCAGCAGTGTTTTAGCTTCGCTGGCCTTAAGCCATTGAAGGAGTTTGCTCTCATCATTGGTGCCATAAGATAAGCAAACACTGGCCGAATCACCTACTTCTTTTAGAGAAGTATTATAAATGGAAACTTGCACTTTGTCCTTGCAGCCCTCTTTTACTTTTGTCATAAAAGTCCGACGATTGCAGCGATCAGGATCCTTACTATAATCTACAGCACGTAGTGAAGAAGACACATCAAACCATATTTCAATATCAGTAGGCTTACCCGCTGCTTTTTCTTTGCCACAAAAAATATCAAAATAATTTCCTTTATCACAATTAATCATACTCGTTTCAACAGCATTAAAGGTTTTCAATTGCAAATCGGGATCTTTTGCGAGACTCGGTCCTGCTGATGTTGCTTCACTTTGAGTAATTGGCTCTTTGAGATTTGTCGTTACAGAATTTAGGACTGCTTTTCTATTTAAGTAACCATACTGAGGATGAAAGCATCCTTCTCCCATCGGGACACAATTATCAAGATAGCTTTCATCATTTTGCGAAACAAAGCCCGAAGAATGATTGATACTATTTTTTTCTATCAACTCCATCAGCTCTGTAACTTTACTTGGAGACAGAAAAAGCATTTCAATTTTCTGGGGCGTAGCCATTGCATTCAAAGAAAATGAAAAAAAAATCAGTAATAATTTTTTTTTCATATATCCATCCCTTTCATTTTAAAATATTGAAATAGATTATTTCCTAAATCCACAATCAAATCTCTCTCTTCTAATTTTAAATTTAAAAATTCAGTCATAAAGGCGCGCTGCCTTGGCGTTAAGCTTTCTAATTTTTCACGAATACTAAGTTCTGCATTCGTTTTCACCTTATCTTCTTTTCGTTGATTAGCCGTACGGTTATCAACTGGCCCTGCTCGCTTTGAGTCTCTTTCTGTACTCTCACTTACTGAGGCCGGCTTTGCCTCTCTTAAATCATTAGGATCAAACTCTCCATCTTTTAATTCATCTTTATAAAATTTCACCAACCTTATAAAACGCTCTGCAAAGTCCTCTTCGACAAAATCAATCATTTCATGGAGTGGAATATTTAATTTAGCAGTGATCTTTGCAATCAATTGAGGATTAAGCTCGGTAGATTTTTGAGAAAGAAAGCGACTCATAGTAGAGACACCCACATCCGTTTGCTCGGCCAAGTCTTTTTGCGACATCGCCCCTCTCATCTGCATATATTTTCTAGTAACCCCTAGAAACATCTCTACCTGATCGCGCTTAAAATCTGCCACGCTGCCTCCCCAAAAGTCTGCTGGAGACTTTTATGACTAAGTGTTCAAAAGCATTATCGGATTGCAAAAAAATTTCTTAATGCAATTTTATTACTTGACGCAACAAGTCTATCTTGTTATCATCAACTCAGGAAACGAAGACCGAAAGGGAGAACATAATGAAAACCTTGACTCTATTTATGGAAAATTTATTTAATGAGGAAATCGGGTCAAGCTCTTATCAGTCAATAGAGAATAAAACAATAAGTTCAGATAGTTACAGTAATATCACACTTTCAGGCAGTTTATTTAAAGAGGTGGTTTTCGAAGACGTTATCTTTGCAAATTGCATCTTTTTTAGCTCAACTATAGAAAATTGCTTGTTTATAAACTGTCTCTTTATTAATTGCAAGTTCCAATTTTCACACTTTCTGGATTGCAATTTTGAACTTACATCATGGAAAAATTGCATATGGGGATTAACAGCGCTAAAAGACTCGGAAATTATCCAATCCGACAGCCACAACAACTACTCTTTTGAATCAAGTGGCCCATGTCACCATACCCAAACCCTTACTCTAAATGAATTTTTAGACCTAACTGCTTAGTTAATAATCATTTCCAAAGTATCACTCTTCCCTCATGGAGCATGGGCATCTGACGCCATTTAAATGACGAGGGATAGGTCATAGGCTTTGAAATGTTTTTAAGGATGAATAATTCAAAGTGCCACTCTCCCACCCTAATCCCTGCTTACTTAGCAATAAGCAAGCAGGGATATTCTTTTTAAAACTCTGTAAATTTTATCGTCTGGCCAATGTAGCTCTCTAATACAATTTCTTCATGCTATGAAAGCCTAAATTTACTTTGAGGCAAATATGAAATTTTCTATTATCACCTTGGCATTTTTATTTTTATCGACAACAAGTTTTTCCGAGACAAAATTGGAGAAAGGGAAATACATTTTCATGGCCGCTGGCTGCATGAATTGTCATACACCCGATAAAGCCAAACCTCTTGCTGGCGGATTTAAAATTGCCACCAACTTTGGTAACTTTTATACTCCCAATATTTCTTCCGATACCAAATTTGGCATTGGTAATTGGAGTGATCAAGATTTTTTGAAAGCTTTAAGAAATGGAATCTCACCCAAAAAACAATTTTATTACCCAGCTTTTCCTTTTACTTCTTACAGTAAATTAACAGACGAAGATATTCTTGCGATGAAAGCCTATATTATGTCGCTTCCTCCTCAAGCTGTAGAAAATAAAAAAAGTGAATTAAAGTCTCCCTATAATCACAGATCCCTCATGTTTGCATGGCGAAGCCTTAATTTTAGAAAATATTTCGTCAGCAACACTCAGGAGGCAGTTTCAAAATACCAAGGGGTTTTCAAAATAAATCCGGATAAGAGTCAGTCTTGGAATAGAGGTGCTTATTTAGTTGAGGCAGCACTTCACTGTACAGAATGTCATACACCAAGAAATGCCTTAGGTGGATTAATTACAAAAAAATGGATGGGTGGAGCACTCTTTGGTGCTGATGAAGTCGCTGCAAACTTAACAAGTGATGGTGTTACTGGAAAAGGCAATTGGACTGTAACCGACTGGGAAACATTTTTATCTGAGGGTGAAACACCGACTGGTGATATTGTTTCTGGAGATATGTGGCAAGTAATAAAAAATGGTACTTCAAAACTTTCAAATTCCGATCGCGCCGATATTATTGTCTATCTCCAATCTTTGAAAGCTGTAAATAACACTGTGGAAAAACCACAAAAATAATTTAACTTTTACGAAAGAAACATCCTATGGACTGGGTGTTTCTTTTTGAAGCCAAAAGCACTTGATGAGAAATTTCAACAGCATTTCTTAAACCAATAAGACTATCGACTAAAGCAGCGTCTTTATAAAAGCGATTAATTTCATCACTTAATTCATTAAACATCGCCTCTGCTCTTGATAAGCGATCTTTCGACCGAGTAAGCCCAACGTAATTCCACATAGTCTGCTTTAGAGTCAACCAGTCCTGATGAATAAGGGCAGTATCGCCCTCTTCTGCTCCATCAACCCAATTTTTTATCTGATCACTTGAATATATTTTTTCGTTATCCACATTTTTAAAAATATCTAAAGCCGCAAAATAACCAAAAGTCATTCCTTCTAAAAGTGAAGTGGAAGCCAAACGATTTGCTCCGTGAAGCCCAGTACAAGCGACTTCACCAACAGCATATAAATTTTTAAGTGTTGTCAAGCCTTTCAAGTCTGTCTTAACTCCCCCACATGTGTAATGGGCGGCAGGAACAACAGGAATAGGCTCTTTGCACATATCCACTCCATGCTCTAGGCAGTGCTTGTAGATAGTTGGAAAACGATTTTTAATCCATTCAGCATCTTTGTGAGAAATATCTAAATAAACGCAATCACTTTGAGATTCAATAATTTCTTCTGCGATCGCTCGTGCGACAATATCCCTTGGAGCAAGCTCAAGGTCTGGATGGTATTTCGCCATAAAACGAACACCTGCAGAGTTGAGTAAAAATCCACCTTCGCCGCGTACTGCCTCGCTAATTAAAAATCTTCGGTGAGTAGATCCACTAAAAAAGCTAGTGGGATGAAACTGAATAAATTCTAAATCTGTTAAAACGGCTCCTGCTCTTTTGGCCATCGCATGACCATCACCGCGAGCTCCTTCTGAGTTAGTATGATGAAGATATAAAGCTCCGATTCCACCGGTGGCGAGGATCGTAAATTTGGAGAGAATTTTTAAAACTACTTTTGTTTCTTGATTAAAAACATAAGCTCCTAGAACTTTATTTTCTTCATAACGTTGTTGAATTTTTACTCCATGATGCAAAGCTGTGAGTAAATCAATAGCAGTATGACTTGTGAGAAAAGTTACATTACTAAAATTATTTCTTAAGTAATTAAGCAACGTAATCTGAATATCTTTACCGGTGTAGTCTCCACGATAAAGAATTCTTGGTGTCGAATGAGCAGCTTCTTTAGTAAATAAAAGCTCTCCACTTTCATCGCGCTCAAAATTAGAATGAGCTTTATGAATGAGTAAATCTTCTAAGATAAAACTTGATTCATAAGCAACGAATCGAGCAGCATCAACAGAAGATGTCCCCGCACTAGCCTTCATTATATCTTCAACTAACGACTCTTCCGTTCCTTTAGCATAAATAATTCCCCCTTGGGCCCAAGAGGTATTAGTTAAAGCTGGATCTTTTTCGCGAGTAACGATGGCAACTTTTAATCCGCGCTCAGCAAGCCCAGCAGCTGCTGATAATCCCGCAATGCCCGTGCCAATAATGAGAACATCATATTCATTATTTTGAGTTGTCGCTTGAGAGTTCATATTATCCCCAATGCTTTTATTTTCATTGAAAGATCTACATGAGGAGCACTATGAGTGAGGGCCCCGATGCTGATGGCATCGATGCCTTCAACTAAATATTGCTCAAGATTTAAAAGAGTCACTCCTCCAGAAATTTCATAGGTCATACCAGCAGATTTAAGTTCAACAGCTTTTTTTAAATCAGCTACCGAGAAATTATCCAGCATGAGGTGGTTAATTTTTAATTCTTTTGCCAATTGTAATTCATCAATTGAATGAATTTCTACGACTATGTTTTGATAATGAGTTTGCATATTTTTAAAAAAATCCCAAGCTGGCCTTAACCCACCAAAGTATGTTTTATGATTATCTTTAATCATCCAAACATCCGCTTGCGAGAAGCGATGGTTATGCCCCCCCCCAACTCTCACTGCATATTTCTCCAAAGAGCGAAGTCCAGGTGTTGTTTTTCTTGTATCAAGAATGCGGATATTAGAATGAGATGATTTTTCAACAAAGCGTTGAGTATGAGTCGACACCGCTGTTGAGCGTTGCAGAAGATTAAGGGCAACTCGCTCGCCAGTTAAAGCAATTGAAAAAGGAAGTTGAAAAGTAATCACTTCACCTTTGGTGTAATTTTTTCCTTCATATTTAAAAAAATAATCATCATAAGAGAGCTTTGCACCAAGATAATTAAAGGCCCCTACAAAATAGGGAAGTCCTGATAAAAAGGCATCACTTTTAATTTTGAGTTGGCATTCAACAAGAGATTGAGGTAGCTCCCGCCAATAGAAAGCATTTCCTTTAAGGTCGTCTTCTTCGAAGAAGCGCTCTAAATCAGCTTCTATTGCTTTTTCTAAAAGTGTCATTTCTCTGCTCTCTTTTTTGACTAATGCCTGCGTAAAAATTCTAGCAAGACCCTTTTTAACCCTTTAGAGACAAAGAGTTAAGTTTTTTATAGGAGTAATCACTTTTCTATTACTTAGGTATGAAATTCTTCTTTTTGATTAACCTGATTGCTGCTTTTTTATTGGCTTTTACTAGGCCCTTCTCTTTGCATGGAGCCAGCTATAAACCTCAACTTCCCAAACTTTTAGTCAGTCAGAAGACAGCCTTTATAGAAAGTTTCCACACCCCCACTTACGCCCAAGCTGTTTGGAGTTATTCCACGGGGGATAAAATAAAATTACCTGCGAGGGTTAACGCTGATTTTAATAAACTACAAATTGGCTATCTTTTTTCACCTTCGGGTATCCATCTAGCGGGATTGTTATTCTTTGCTTATTTTCTATTTAAAAAAATCAAGAGAGCTCGGATATTTTTATTGCTAATTCTCTATTGGCTCCCCTATCTGGCCATAAAAAGACTTATTATGTTCAGATTGCTTTTTTTATTGAAAAATAAATTCAACTTGCCATTTTCTGTAGAGCATTTATTTCTTCTTACTTTTTTTCTCGCTTTTATTTTTGGCCACTATCATCACTCTGCTCTTAGTTTTATTTTAAGCTTTCTCTATATGGGAACCTACATCTCCCTTAGAAATGAAACTAGAATTAATTGTCTTTTAGGATTATTGGCTTCTCACTTACTTGTGGCTTTTTTTAGTCTACAGGAACTATCGCCAATAGCCCTTTTACTTCAATTGCCGCTATTGACTTATTTTTCAGCTCTACTGCCAATGTCCTATTTATACTTAATCACTTTTAAAATATTTTCTTTTAATTGGCTTGAGCCATTTGTGAGATTTTTTTTAATCAATATTCATTGGATGGCTAAAATTGCGCATTTAAACTCGATTAACTCTAGCTTTTTTTTAATTCTTTTTGTCTGGATGATACTAATTAAGCAAAATAAAATGGCGATTGCCTTCTTTTTATTTCTTCATACCAACACTCTTCAATGTCCTGCAGTCTTTTACAATTCTAAGGACGATTTTGTTTCACGAAGCTCTGAAGCAAAATTAAATTGATTGCGATCAAGTAGATGCGACAGCTCGATATTAGAAAGGGCATTGGCCATGGAGCGTCTGACATCGGGAATTTCTTTTTCTAAGTCATCCAATAATTTTGACATGCGCTCTCTTTTTAAGCCTTCTTGTGAGCCGCAAAGATTACAAGGAATAATTGGGAATTGCCACAACTGAGCAAGCTCTACGATATCGCTTTCGGCGACAAAAGTGAGTGGGCGAATTACAATATTGCGATGATCTTTTGAGTAAAGTTTTGGAGGCATGCTGCCTAATTTTCCAGAATAAAACAAATTTAAGAAAAAAGTCTCAAGCATATCATCACGATGATGACCTAGAGCTATTTTAGTAAAATGATTTTGGTGAGCGTAGCTATAAAGAATTCCTCTTCTGAGGCGCGAACAAAGTGAACAATAAGTCCCCCCTGCTGCTGTCTTTTCTTTTACAATTGAGTAGGTATCTTCTTCTAAAATAGTAAGTTTAATTTGTTGATCTGCCATGAATGCTTGAAAAGCACGGGCATCAAAGCCAGGTTGTTTTTGATCGAGCATCACTGCTTCAAAACTAAATTCCATAGACGCTTTTTTTTGTATTTCTTTTAACAAGATCGCTAGAATAGTTGAGTCTTTCCCACCAGATACGGCTACCATGATTTTATCATTAGGTGCAATCATGTGATAATCACTTAAAGCTCGTGTCATTTGTTTGCGAATTTTTACGGCCAATGGGTTTTCAATATTTAATTCTTTCATTGGCCATAAGTAACATAATAGAAGGCCACTCGTCTTTAGAAGACGGTAATTTTTACAATTTCATTATTTAAAAATTTGATTAAAAGCTTGATTGATGGGAAATTAAAGAGGCTTTAATTGTTTTAAGTTTAAAGGTTTAGTAATGCGCTTTTTGAGTCTCTTGAGTCTTTTTCTGATAAATTCCACCAGCGCCCTAACCCACTGGAGCGGTTTTGAAGGCTGTGGCACTTATAAAGTCCAAGGGGTCGCTCAATCGAGTAAAAAAGGCGTCTTAATTGTTGTTAACGATAAGACCCAATCTGAGTTTGAAGTTGCCATACCCATTGAAAATGAAGTCAGGTTGGCTCCTTATATTGACCAGGCCATTGTGGCAGAGGTGCTAATTAATACCCCACCCAAGGGATCAAAGATTCAAGGATTAATAAAAACTATTAAATCAAGACTCCCCAATCCCATCAATCCTGCCGATACAGGCATGAGACTTATCTCAAAGGATAAATGTGAATGATATCTAACTGCCAAAAAATAACATTATTTTTTGGGCTCATCATGAGCCAGACAGCTTGGTCTTCAAACTACTTATTGGTTATTGGTGCCGGTGGTGAAGACAAAGATAAGCAAACAACTATATTTGATCAATCCATTAAAGATATTGCCGACTACACCAAGCGCAGCCCCGGAATAAAAGTTAATGTCGCTTTAAATGGTGGACATGCTGTGACCCAAGAAATCATTAATAGTCAGTTTCCAGAGAACGCAGAAAAATCTCATTTTTTAGAAGCGGACTACAAAAGGCTTATCGCAAAATACAAAGCAATGCTTGAGAATAATGAAATGGTCTCAGGTGATCAATTCATGATTTATGTCAACGGCCATGGGGCTTTAAAGCAGAACGAATTTGACTCACACTCAATAGCCACCTCTGCTAATGAATCCAAAGATTATAACACTCTCAAAGGAGCTGAACTGGTCGATCTCGATCAACTTAAAATCTTAAGAGACTTAGCAAAGAAAAAGGGAGTAAAAATGGCGATCTTCGATGGAAGCTGCCATTCTGGAAATTCACAAGCTCTTGCTGATGAAAATACTTGTGTTGTCTCTGGCTCTGGGCCTAACCACTTTGCCTATGGACCTTTTTCTGAAAATTTCGCTAAAGCCTTACAAAAAGGTAAAAATTTAGAAGAAGTTTTTTTAGAAGCTCGAGACAAAGACGATACTCCTGCATTCCCAATGATTTCTACACCGGCCAGTCAATCCGTCACTGCCTTGTTATACGAGAAGATGACTCCCTATTTTTATCACTTTGATGAACATGCAGACAAGATGGTCACATACCTTGAAGAAAATCGAAGCAATCAAAAGATATGCATGGCCTATCAAAACTTCAATTCTCTGATAGAGACTATTAATTTTGCTGAAAGCATTAACACTGTCACTTCCAGTTTTTTCTGGACCACTAAAACGAAGTTATTAGACTTAACTCACTTAAAAGATTTGCTGACCCAGTATAAAAACTCTATGGAGATTGCCGCATTAAAAATGCAAGAATTAGACAATCAATTAAAATTCGATCACCTTCAAAATTTATTTCAAACTAATTATAATGAAAATTACTCATTAAAAGAATTGCTGACTACTGATTTTGATAAACTCATTCAGGATTCGACAAATCGCTTAACCCTTGCCAGTACTAATTCTGAAAGAGAGAAGATCAAAGGAAACATTTCTTTTTACAATAGAGCTAAAGAAAAAAGAAATCTCCTTTTACGCGACCACCCCGAATTATCTTTTTTAAAAGACAAGCAAGAAGAAATTGCAAAATCTACTATTGCAACCTATTACCTCAATAGCGAGATTGCACTTGAGGAAAGAAAACTCTATAAAGCTCTTTATGAAAATGCTCAAAAAAGCCAAGCTCCTACAACGGGAAATGCTTGTCAAAATTTTAAATTATAAAAGCTACTTCCAGAAATTTTAGTACGCTAATAACTTACTCAATACCTCTTCCACATGACTGACTTGAGGCAAGATTAAATCTTCCAGCGCTGGATTATAAGCACAGTGAACATCCAAGGCCCCTACTCTTAAAATCGGCGCATCTAAAAGCTCAAAACACTCTTCGTTCACTCTTGCAGTGATCTCGCCGGCAAAGCCAGAAGTCTTATGTTCTTCATGAGCAATCATTAACTTTGAAGTTTTTGCGATTGATTTTTTAATGGCTTCAAAATCATACGGCGCCAGAGTACGCAGATCGATGACTTCGACGCTCTTGCCAGTAGCTGCTTCACATTTTTTGGCCGCTTCAATAGATTTTTGAACAAGTGCTCCCCAGGCAACAATAGTCGCATCAGAGCCTTCACGAGCAATCCGTGCCTTACCAAAGGGAATCATATAATCCTCACCCACATCTTGAGCGCGATTATAACCTTGATAATATAAATGTTTGTGCTCTAAGAACATAACAGGATCATCACCGTGAATAGCAGTTCGCAATAACCCTGCTGCATCAGCTGAATTTGAAGGATATGCAACTCTTATTCCTGGCACATGTGTAAAGAGTGATTCACCTGATTGAGAGTGATAAATTGCTCCGCCCTTAAGGTATCCACCTATTGGTACACGCACGACCATGGGACATTTAAAATCTCCACCTGATCTATAACGAAGTGTCGCAATTTCGTTTTTAAGTTGCATATAAGCAGTCCAGATATAATCAAAAAATTGAATTTCAACGACTGGTTTAATTCCTCGAATGGCCATACCAATAGCTCGACCTATAATATTGGCTTCAGCAAGAGGCGAATTAAAAACTTGCCCATCTCTTGATTCTCTTTGAACATTGGCCGTTAGTTTGAATACTCCCCCCTTGCCTTTAAGCTCAGGATTATTGAGTCTCTCTTTTTCAAAAAAATCTGCAACATCTTCTCCCCACATTCTTAGCATTGGGTTTTTAGCAAATTCCGTACGCAAAACTTTATTAATAGAAGCGGCCATTGGCACATCATCTTTACCGGTGAAGTTTGCAGGTTTATCAAAAGCAGCTCCAGTAATATCGATCTCTTCAGAGTAAAGATGTTTCTCTACAGAATTAAGTGCCGGCCATTGTGTAGTAATAGCTTTATCCATCGCAACTTTTACATCAGCAGTTACTTTTTTTAGCAGCTCCTCTCTTTCACTTTCTGTAATTATTCCCGCTTCAACTAAAAATTTAGGATAAGAATAAAAAACATCTCTTAATCCCTCATCTGCTAATTCTGCTTTTGTTCGATACATTCCATGATCGTCTGATAGTGAGTGCGAGTATGGACGTGTAACTGTGGCATGAACCAGAGCAGGCTTTCTATTTTTTCTCATGAAGTTTGCCGCTTCTGTCATCGTGGCAAAGGATTCAATTGGACAACAGCCATCACAATTAAATATTTTTAAACCTGGAAAATTTGCTAGAGCTTTTGAAATCGATCCTTCCGGATACTGAACATCTGTCGGAGTAGAAATAGCAAAGCCATTATCTTCCACCATGAAGAGAACTGGCAGGGAATTTACACAAGCAGTAGTTAGTCCTTCCCAAAATTCACCTTGAGCAATCGTACCATCTCCGGTGGAGACATAAATAATTTCATCATCATGATACAAATTTTTTGTATCCATTTTATATTCATTATTAAGGCGCTTGTACCAAAGTCCTGCTTCAGCAAGACCACAAGCTTGTAAAAATTGTGTTCCGGTACAAGACGATTTATTCACGATATTTAAAGGCTTATTTCCCCAGTGAGCTGGCATCATACGTCCGTAAGAAGCAGTATCGCCTAAGTTTCCGTTTGCCTGGCAAAGCATTTCATAGGGAGTAACTCCAAGGCCCAAACATAAAGCGCGGTCTCGGTAGTAACCTAAAAACCAATCATGCTTTGGCATTAAGACTTTTGCAGCAGCTGTTAAAATTCCTTCGTGTCCAGCTCCTGAAATTTGAAAGAAAGCTTTTGATTGCTTCTTCATCGAAATTTCTGCATCATCAACTTTTCTGGAAGTATAAATATTAGTCAACATCTCAAGCATTTCAACGCGACCGAGATTGTATTTTTTGGCCAGCTCCATTTTTATAGCAACGACTGCATTTTTTGAGGGAGTGGCTTTTGATTTAGATGTCTTTTCCAACATAGAGTCCTTCTTAAAAAATAATAAACAAGTGCCTAAGACTCTACCTAAGGTCAGCCTAATTGTCTAAATTTCTCCAATGAATATGAGGTTTTTAACTCCTAGCACAACGCAGCCTTGTTCAGCTAAAAGCCCGAAGAAATTGAAAGGGCAAAGCGACGATCCTCATGCCCTCTGAAACTCGATGCCGTGGTATCAACAGCATAAGTTGTAAGATCAAATTCCAGCTTGCGAGACTTAACACCAAGTCCTGCAGAACCAAAACCATCGCCATAACCTAAGCGAAAAAAGAATACATTAGAAAAACTAAACTCTGCCCCAAGAAGAAATCTCCTGGTCGCTGATATGCCAGAGTAAGCTCCACTTAAATCTTTGTAGTTAGCTTCAAGGTGAACCTTGGTATTTGTTCCAATTTGTGGGGTTATAGAAAAACCTACATCATAGCCCCGGGGAATTTTGGTCGGCGCACCCGCTCCACTGGATCCAGAAAAACTTTTATCAAGAGCATTGTGGAAGTTGATGGCAAACGTGGGAAGAAAAGTAATCGGCAAAGTAAATTTTGCTCCTGCCGTTACGTCAACCAAATTTCCATTATAGTAAGCTGAGTTGGCAAGATTAATGGTTTGCGTAGGATTTGCCGTAGAAATTAATTCTTTTCTCATTAATAAAATTGCCGATGTTCCTATTTTAAAAACCCCTCCAAACATTGAGAGATTTATAGCTGCGTAGGGGCCTTGATCAAAGCGATCGGCAAATTCAAATCCTGTAGCTGAAGCCGCATCAGTAACTACCGCTCGTGATTTTTTGGATATCAAATACCCCATACTAAAATAGCGTGATGTAAAATTTGGAAGCGCATGAAAACTTGAATGTGTAATAGTTCCAACACGGCTCAATAGTAATTGCCGGGTGCCATCCAAGGAAAAAGCTTTGCTGGTATTAGATAAAACATCCGTAATTTTTCCGCCACTTGCAGTACCAATGAGGCCTTTATTTAATTCAATTTGAAAATTAGAAAGATGCAAATGAGGGTAGCGAACGGTTCCAAGTCCGGCAGGATTATAAAAAGCTGCCGAGGCATCATCGACTTTGGCGATGAAAGCATTCCCCATGGCCAGGGCGCGTGAAGAAGTTGCTAATTCTGGAAATATGGCATCTTCAAAGCCAATAGTTGCTTTGACTGAATAGGAAATGAAAATAAGTGTCAGTAGCGCGATACACTTCATCTCTTAATTTTAAAGTTTCTCGCTGCAATTAGCTAGAATGGTAAAAAAAGCCCTCTGCAAAGAGAGGGCTTGGATAAAATTTGTCATGATTGGAAAAAATTACTTCCCTTTTCTTCCTGGAAATCTATGGCTTAGGTTTCCTAAATATTTACCTCTTATGTTCTTAATAGAGGCAATTCTTTGCTCTGCCATTAAATCTGTAGCTTTATAGACTGGAATATTTTGCTCATCCGACAATTTAAAAATTTGAAGAGTTGTATCGAAAATCTTATCAACCATTTTAGTTGCCTTTTCAGCAGACCAGCCTTCAAATTCAATAGAGACGTTCATAACTCCACCAGCATTGATTAGGTAATCTGGAGCGTAGAGTATTCCCATCTCTTTGAGCCTATCACCATGACGACTTTCAGCTAATTGGTTATTAGCAGCACCGCAAATGATTTTGACTTTCAATCTCTCGATTGTTTGATCATTCACCGTCGCTCCTAAAGCACAGGGTGCATAGATATCTGCTTTGACATCATAAATATCATTTAAACCAACGAACTCGGCATTGGGAACTGCTTCTTTAAAACGAGTAATATTTGCTTCGTTCATATCAGTGAAAATAACTTTTGCTCCAGAATCATAAAGATGTTTTCCCAAATGTGTTCCAACTGAACCAGCACCTTGAAGCGCTACCACTTTTCCCTTAAGAGATCTGTCGCCAAAAACTTTTAAACAACTTGCTTCCATCCCACGGAAAACTCCACGTGCTGTCCACGGAGACGGGTTACCCGATCCACCATTCATTTCAGCAACACCAGTAACATTATTTGTTTCTGCAAAGATATATTCCATATCATCAACTGTAGTATTCACATCTTCAGCTGTGATGTAACGGCCATTTAAAGATTCAACAAATCTTCCGTATGATCTAAAGAGTGCTTCTGATTTATCTTTTTTTGGGTCGCCGATTATAACGGCCTTCCCACCACCCAAGTGAAGACCTGAGATTGCATTTTTATAAGTCATTCCGCGAGAAAGTCGAAGTGCATCTTCGATTGCTTCATCAATAGTAGCATATGGCCACATTCTTGTTCCGCCTAAAGCTGGACCTAAAGTTGTGTTGTGAATGGCAACGATGGCTTTTAAGTTGCAAGTTGGGTCTGAGAAAAAGACGACTTCTTCGTGCCCCATTGAGTATAATTTTTCGAAGGTAAACATAATATTGCCTCACTTTAAAGTTGGATATTTCTGCATCGTGTTTTACAATTCGGAAGATAATATTCTTTGCAGGTTAAAATAAATATGCCCACCGTGTTACTTAAGGGATTAATTCCCAATGAAAATGACCAAAGTTTTGAACTAAAGGAAGGCCAGCTTCTTTTTGATGGGTTAGAGCAACTTGGATGTACTTTGCCTCATGGCTGCTTGGCCGGTTCATGTGGATCTTGTCGCATTGAAATGATTGAGGGAGAAGAAAATCTCACTCCTCCAGGTGCTGTTGAATCGGACACTATCGCAAGCATTAATCAAAATTATATTGGATTAAATAAAAAAATCAGACTCTCATGCCGAGCCAAAGTGAGAGGCAATGTCACCATTAAAATTCTAAAATAGCCCAGCCAGAACGACTGAGCTATTTGATATGAAGAAACACACAGCTCAACTTTTAAAGAGGATTAAGAGATGATTAAGCTGCCCGATACTTATTTGAACGAACTGATTCACGATTAACTCGTCTCTTTTGCACCTGAGATTTTATAGCCCTCATCGCTTTAGTGAAACTTTTATAAAGAAATAAATCTTCCTTCTTAACAAAATAAACACGATCTTTTGTTTTTAGTTTTATTTGAGTACTAAAATTTCCAATAGGATCTTCCTTCACATCTATTTCAACTTGTGAGCTCTTTGGTGCAAATTTTTCTATTTCGCTAACTGCTTCATGAACCATTTCGTGAGTGTTAAGAGTTTTCATTACTGCTTCCTCCCTGTGATCATCTTTGTATCTACTGCAATTAAAAAGATGAGATCAAAAAATCCACTGACAAGGGAGTGTCTAAACTAATTATTTTATCATAGTAAAAATATCTGGGATTAAATTGAAGAAGCGTTGCGCTTTTGTCTGCGAATAAGCATATTAATTTCATCTGCAGAATCGACTGCCGTATCCCATGCAGTGTATATTTGTTTTTTAGTATTGGCCCGTAAATCCCCTGCTATATAAAGCCCATCAATTGACGACTTACCCTTGTTGTCAGTAGAGACAAAACCTCTTTGATCAAGCTCAGCCGAAAGCATCTTAGCAAGTTCATTATAAACAATCATACCCAAGGCAACAAAGGCAAAATCAGTCGAAATAATTTGTGTTGCTGTTTTAAATCCATCTAATTTTTTACTCTTAGCGTCGCCTAAGACAGATTCAATTTTTTCGCTGACAAGCTTAAAGCCATAACGAATCATTAAAGCTTGAGATTCTTCATCACATTGCAATTCTTCTCCGTTAGTAAGAATAGTCATCTCGGGACATTGGTAGCGTTCAAAAAGCATAACAGCGACCCACACTGCACTAGTAGTATGACCGATGACAGCTGTCTTTTTTCCAAGGACATGGTGCCCATCGCAACGCAAGCAATAGTCAATTAATTGAGCATTTGCGTATTGAAATATTGGTTCAATCGATCCATTAATTTTTGGTTGCACATCCATAACTCCAGTACAAAGAATGATGAATTTAGCGTGAAATATATTTGCTTTATCGTCGGTAATTTCAAATAAGCCATCTTCTTTTTTTAAAACCTTAGTCACTCCACGATTTTTATGCCAATGAAATTTGCTTGCAAATGGACCTGCTGCTAACCAATCAAGCGAAATTTTATTGGGCTCTTCGATTCCTTTTTTATAATTTAAATGAGCTGGCATATTCTCCACAGCACTTACCCAAAAAGCACGAGAGCGCTTTTTATGATTGGAATTGCCCGGAAAAAAAAGACATTCATCATTATTAAGAACTGTGCGAATAGCGGCCATTACTCCTGCAGAACCTCCACCAATGACTGCAACTTCATATATTTTCACAGAATTTCCCTTTTAATTAAATAATTTATTTTTCGGAATAATCTTTGTCATGAATTTGTTTTGAAGCTTCAATATCACTCTGCTCAACAAGCTCAGCGTGTTGGCGTTTTGAAAAAATATGTTTCTCTCCATCCACGTCTTTAATACGAATTTGCTTGATGACATGATTGTCTACTAACTCCAAATCAAAAGATAATCCTTCCCAGACAATAATTTGTCCTTGTTCCGGAAAAGTATTTCCTAGCATATCTAATAAAAAACCAGAAAGTGTTGAGTAATTATCATTGAGGGGAATTTTTATATCGTAGTCGCTATAAAATTCTCTTAGAGACATATCTCCTTCGACAACGATTCCTTCTTCTAAATCAGCTTCTAAAAGATGCTTTTCTTTTTCTTCTACATCGTCGTGTTCATCATTAATCTCGCCAAAAATTTCTTCGATAATATCTTCGAGAGTAACAATACCAACCACTGTTCCATTTTCATCCTTAACTAAGGCTAAATGAACTTTTTTTCTATTCATATGATCGAAAACACCTTGGATCTTCATATGCTCGTAAACAAAAAAAGGAGGCTTTAACAAATTCTCAATTTTAAAATTAATTTTTTCTTCATCGCTTAAAAAAGCCAAATCTTTTACATGTAAAAATCCGACTATATTTTCTAGCTCCCCATCACAAACAGGATAACGACTGTTTCCCGTTTCTCTAATATAGGCCATGATTTCTTTTGCCGTCCATTTACTTTGAATATAGTTTACGTGCATCCTAGAAATCATGATGTCTTTTACTTTTATCAATGGAAATTCCAAGATCGATGAAAGCAAATCAATTTGCTTTGAGTCCATCGTTTTTTCTTTCTCCGCTTTGCTGATCATGAATTCGATATCATCACTAGTAACCATTCTCCCCGTGACCTCAGCGTTATCACCTAAAATAGTATTGATAAACCAAACAATTGATTTTATAGCTGGATAGAGCAGATAAAAAAGAATTTGCAGAGATCGAATGGCAAAAACCGAAAGTTTTTCAGCGTGATTTCGTCCAACTGTTTTGGGCAAAATTTCACCGAAAATAATAACGATAACTGTAGTAACACCTAAAGCAATTCCTACAATACTGCTACCTGTATAAGCCGTAGCTAATGAAGTTGTTAGAGATCCTGCTAAAATATTGGCGATGCTATTTCCCACCAGTATTGTTGATAACAATTCAGAAGGGCGAAGAATCATAAAGGCCATTGCTTTGCCTTTTGCTCCACCCTCTTCAATAAGTTGGCGAGCGCGATCAGCACCAATGGATAAAAGGGCAGCTTCCGCGGCAGAAAAAAATGCTGTGGCAATGAAGCATACAAAGAGAAAGAAAATTTGAAGTGAGGTACTCGATAGCTCTAGGGGGGGTTCTATGGATAAATCCTTGTTAAGTAAATAGCTAACCTGACTTAGTTTAATTAGCTGCTATTTTACACCCTAGTCTTATTTTTGTCCAACTATCCACTTATTTCAAAAGGATAGCTTAATGATCGAGTGGTTTTCCCTGAAAATCATGGTCGGAATAGACAATGCGGTCATGCATTTCGTGATCAAAGCCAGGAATTTGCTCAATATTTTTCACATCGCGAAAAATGGCATCACACTTGTAGCAAATGGCAATTGGTTTGAGTTTTCTAAAGAGGAAAAAATCGGCAGCATAAAGCACGATAAAAGTACTGAGGTACCATTGCGGGCTTAATCCGGCCCATAACATCAACGTTGAAATAAGGGCGGCCACAATAAAAAAGATAACTCCAATTTTGCGATTAAAATCTTTTTGTGAGTAGAAGTCTCTACGAGAACAGCCCGGACAATTAACTAATAGCCCATCAACATTTTCTTGGGTGAAGAGTACATCTTGCTCATGACTACAGACTTCGCATTTAATAATTTTAGCAGATACTTCAGGATAAACATGAATTCCAGAGGCGCAATTTTTACAAGTAAAGTGAGCTGTCATCATATGTGCAATCCAAAATTAAAAAAGATAAAAGTTGAAACTAATTCACCGATGAAGATGAAAAAAGTCATCGCATATAAAATACCGGTTGAGCTTTGAATGGAGCGCATATTAACGAGCCTCCAATTAAAAAGGCTCATCCCCAAAATAACAACATAACCAAAGGACACTCTCATTAAAAGGAGTAACCAATTAAATGCATATCCAGATCCCAAGGTAGTTTGTTCTTCAAAAAAATCAAAATGTTTATAAGCTGCAAACATACTAAAGCAAATTTTTATTCCTAATATAATCCAGGTAATGATAGCTGCTATTTTAAGAGGTCGCTCACTTAACTTTGGAACGACCAAATACCAGTGGCCTAAAACCATGGCATAAGTAATTATTCCTAATAAAAGAGCAGAAGAAAGCAAAAATAGAGCATTTGAAGCAAGCGGAGAAAAAAGAACGATATGAGAGCCCAAGGCAGCAACCACAACAATATACGTCAGCCACATTAGAGTGGATTTTTCATCGCGATGAAGAAATGTGGTGAAAATTAAGGAAGCTAGCGCCAATAATTTAAGGTAGAGAGTAAGTCCGTGTTGAGAAGCCGAAACTAAATGAATAATTAAAGCTATAACCAAAGAGCCAATAGAAATATTCGTAATCAACTTTATAAAACCATTTCCAGTAAGTTTAGAAGAGGCGATGGGAGAAAAAAGTGTCATCGTCCAAGCCAGAGAGAGCAGAAAAAATTCAGCAATTATTTTTATATTAGCCATTTTGGAGCAACCATAAAGTTTCAATCATGCCAGCGTTATATTGAGATTGTATGTATACCGCTAATTCATCGAGAATAATATGATTTATAGGAGGTATTTTACCTTTAAAAGGTTCTGATTTGTCGTTGTAAGCGATCTCAAGCCATTGTCCTTTTTCTTTTGGCAATTGGTCGAAGTTTGAAAGAAAGCAAAACAAACAAATATTTTTGGTTTCACTGCTATAATCTTGATACTTAAATAAAACTAAAGGTGAATCCTTGGGGATAACCAGATCAACTTCTTCGTGAACTTCCCTTCTAGCCGCCATTTCAGGTGTTTCACATGCTTCAATTTTACCACCTGGAAACTCTAACATCCCAAAAAGCGGGCCTTCTTCTTGGCGAATCTGAACCCAAACCTTGAAAGAGTGATCATTTATTTCTTTAAGAAATAATACGATTGAGACAATGATGTTTTTTTTCGTCATATTTTTTGATACTAACATGAGCAATGCAAAATTTCGATGTGTTTCCCAAAAAATCCCTGCTCTTTGCGCCAATGGAAGGTATCACTGATGAACCTTATAGAATTGCTTTGCTCAAAACGTTCCCAGAGTGGGATCAATTTTTCACAGATTTTTTAAGAGTTCCCACTGTTGGTAAAGTGAATGAAAAATTAATTATGGATCACTACGGTCCTAAAATATTTGCTAATCCACATTGGCGTAAAAAGAACTCATTTCAAATCCTCACAACTCCTAGAGCTCAAACCCAAGCTGTCGTTGAAGTATTAGAATCACTGAAAATGGATCACCTCGATTTAAATTTAGGTTGTCCTTCTAAAAAAGTTAACTCCCACCACGGTGGCGCATACTTACTTTCCGATCATAAAGGCTTAGCACAAGTTTTAAAAACAATCCGCTCTAATTTTACCGGGCATTTTACAGTGAAGATGCGAGTGGGTTATCGCGATGATAATAATTTCTTAGAGACTTTAAAATTAATTGAAGATGCTGGAGTGGAAGCTATTACCCTTCACGCTAGAACGAGAGATCAACTCTATAAAGGATTCGCCGATTGGGATTATATCTCAAAAGCTGTAAACAGTGTTTCAATTCCTTTGATAGGCAATGGTGACGTATGGATCGTTGAAGATATTGAAAAAATATTTGAACATACAAAATGCCATTCTGTTATGTTTGGCAGAAGTGCACTTAAGACTCCGTGGCTTGCTAAGCTTTACAAAGAATACATCGACAAGAGTGCTCATATCGATGAAACCTATTTGCTCTTTCAACGAAAAAATTATCTCGATGAATATTTTAATGCACTCTTGTCTGAATACCGAGAGTTCGGTTGGTTTGAAAATCTAATTCTCAAAAGATTTAAATCATTCTCGCGAAATCTATTTGATGACTATGATAATTTTGAAACTATTCGTGGGAATTTTCTACGTTCGGAATCTTTGGGAGAATTTTTTGATCACTTGGGGGCGTTGAAATAACTTCTACTTTTTCTTTTTTCTTATTCATTAAATAGTAAGTTAATTCAAAAGCTATAGAACCAAACAATGTAAAAAGAATATTTCCATTTCCACCAACAACCATTAAAACAAATGTAAAAGCAAAAGGTGAAAGGGCTCGAATAATTGAAGGGCCAAATGAGAAATTATTTATCTTAATAAATAATTGAAGGTAATAATTTACTCGTACCACGATACTCAAAAAAGAAAATTTTTGTTTACCAGTTAAAACCTGCTCCTTTAATCCAGGAGTCAGAAGTGCAAAGTGCCAAACAAAGGCCATCGCGAAAAAAAGAGTGTCGATAAAATCCATTTTTAAAACAGCGAACAATCCCCAAAAGAGAAGAAAGCTGGCCATCGACTTTAAATAATACTGGGTAAGAATAGATTGATGCTGCCAAATCTTTCTCACTTAAGCAGTCCTTTTTTATGGAGAAAAGTTATTTCGGGAAATTGCATATAGACTGGACTAGTTACAATCATTTGGAAGACATGCATGAAGTCACCCATAGAAAGCATCTCATCGCGAGGAAGATCTTCATTTTCTTCATCCCATAATGGAGTATAAATAGCTCCCGGCATTAAAGTTGAAAAGCGAATTCCTAAATGTTCCCATTCTTCTCTAACTGATTCAATCATGCCATTTAAAGCAAATTTAGAAGCACTGTAAGCCGAAATATTAGCTAAACCTTTTTTGGCAGCAATAGATGAAATGACTACAACGTGAGTTAGATCTTCAATGAGAAAATCACTTGCATGCTTTAAGATATGAAAACTACCTGTAACATTGGTAGCAAGATGATCACTAAATTCTTTGGTAGATGTTTCCACTATTGGTGACATCTCAAAAATTCCAGCATTTAAAACAATAAGACTTAGACTGTCAGTGTGACCGGCAATCAGCTCATACATTTCTTCGACGGCAGCTTCTTCTTTAATGTCACAGAGTATATCAATAAAATTGGGATGATCTAGAGATGTTCCTCGTCTGGAAACACCGATTACATTATAACCTTCTTCAAGAAGGTATTGAGCCATTTCATAACCGAGACCAGATGAGGTCCCGGTTATTAATGCAAATTGGTTTTCGTCCATTTACTTGGCAATCCCTACTGCTTTTGTTTCTCTTAAAACTGTTATTTTAATTGTTCCCGGATAAGACATTTCTTCTTCAATTTTTTTAGCGATATCACGAGAAAGCATAACTGTTTCTTCATCATTAACTTTATCGTTTTCAACAAAAACTCTGACTTCGCGTCCACCAGAGATGGCGTATGATTTAGAAACACCTTCGAAAGAATTTACGATTTCTTCGATATCAGTTAAACGAGAAACATAAGATTCCATCATAGCTTTACGAGCTCCTGGACGAGCACCAGAGAGTGCATCGGCTGCAGCAACTAAATGAGCCAATACTGATTCTGGTTTCTCATCATCATGATGCGCACGAATAGCGTGCACGATATCAGGAGATTCTCCATATTTTTTTGCAAAGTCAGCACCGATGACCGCGTGTGATCCTTCAGCAGAAGCGTCGATAACTTTTCCGATGTCATGAAGTAAACCAGCACGTCTTGCTTGCTTTACATTAAGACCAAGTTCCGCGGCCATTGCCCCACAAATAAAGGCAGCTTCAATAGCATGTTGATATTGATTTTGAGTGTATGAAGTTCTCCATTGAAGAGCCCCAATTAATTTTAGGACTTCAGGGTGAATCCCGTGAACTCCAATTTCCATTTGAGCTTTTTCACCCAGATCTCTCAGTTGTCTCTCCATTTCTGCTTTTGATTTATCATGAAATTCTTCAATTTTAGCTGGGTGAATTCGTCCATCGGCAATAAGCTTTTGGATAACCATACGAGCAATTTCTTTTCTTACAACGTTGAATGAGGAAATAACAACAACCTCTGGAGTGTCATCGATAATTAAATCAACACCACAGATTTGTTCGAAGGCACGAATGTTTCTACCTTCGCGGCCAATTAAGCGACCTTTTACATCGTCACTAGGAAGTTCAACTGAACCAATAGTTTTCTCACCAACATATTCACCAGCAAATCTTTGAATAGCGATTCCCACGATTCTCTTTGATTTCGCTTCAGCTTCTTCTTTTGTTTCTTCTTCTAGCCGACGTAAGATCTTTCCGAAATCGACGCGAGCTTCTTCTTCCATAGCGCGAAGAAGTTCTTGCTTGGCTTCTTCTTTTGTCATTTGAGAAACTTGAGCTAAACGATCGTTAAATTCGTTTTGCTTATTTTTCATTCGTAGAGATTCTTCTTCGTGAAGCTTTCTGGCTACTTCAAATTCAATTTCTTTTTCTTTTAGAACCTTAACTTCTTTTTCATGTTCTTCAAGTTTACGATCGAGAGTTGCTTCTTTTTTTGCAATTTCTCGTTCTTGATTTTTAATTTCATTGGTGCGGTTAGTGATTTCGCGATCAGATCTTTCTTTTTCTTCTCTTGAAATTTCTTTAGCTTCTTGTCTGGCTTTGTATTTTATTTCATCGGCATATTTTTTTGCCTTTTCAACAATATCATTACCTTTAGCTTCCTTATCTGCTACATCTTTTTTTACTTGCTTGTCTTTTAATACAAAACCGACTGCTGCGCCGATAATAGCAAAAAGCACAGAGGCTAAGATCACTGCTATATTCATTTATGAGGCTCCTTTTACTTTGCAATTTATTATTTCATTTTCCGTAACAATATAATCTAAAACGATGTCGTGACTTTCAGTGGGAATTTCTTCTTCTAGTTGATCTGAAAAACACACACCAACTTTGACTCCACTAAAGTTACTTAAATACTTATCATAGAATCCTTTTCCCCTTCCGAGTCTTTCTCCTGATTTGCTAAAAGCTAAACCTGGTAAAATGATTACATCGGGAATGACCACTGGGCACTCTTGCAAGGGCCCTAAAATTTTTACTCCAAAATCATCTTTACACTCTAGGCCCTCAAGTGATGAAAGCTTAAAAGTCATCATAGTTGCAGTTTTTTCAAAAGATGGAAAAGCAGTAAATCTAAATTCCGGAAGTAAACAATTCCATCGCGGTTCTTTATCTAGTGGTGCATAAAGACCAAGTACTAATTTTTTTTGAATAACATAAAGTTCACTTACTAAAAGATGTGAGAGGTTCTTTGAAAGTAACACACTCTTATTTTGGATCGCTTGTTCATCTAGTAATGAAAGTTTTGCTTTCATTTTTTGACGACATTCGAACTTGTTCATCATTTTTAGCGAGTCGTCGGAGAGACTTCTTCGATGTATTGAAGGGCATCTACTGCAGTAGTCTGCAATAAATTAATATTTTCGCGATACTCTTTTTCTAAAGCTAATTTTTCACCAGCGAGTTTCAAAGCTACCAAAACGGCGACTTGAGACTGACTTAAAGATGGTGAAGAATTCATTATTTTGAGAGATTCGGATTGTACAAATCCGACGATATCACTTGGCTCAATACCATCAAGCATCTCATTTCTTTTAAGCTTGATTTTTTGGCCTAATACTTCAAAAACTGTTGCATCGAATGCGTTGTCTTCTCTTACGTTATTCATTGTAATTAGAGTAATCGATAGAGAAATTTTCGTCAATTAAAATGCCTTGCAACAAGGGGCAATGGCCATGACTTTTGCTAGAGACCCAATAGCGCTTTTAAGTAGTCATCAATATTGAAGAGGTCTAAGTCATCTGCACTTTCCCCAACGCCAATATAGGCAATTGGTAATTTTAATTGTTCTACTATGGACACGGCACTTCCCGCCTTAGAAGATCCATCACACTTGGTGAAAATCAAAGCTGTAAGTTCGAGGGCCTTGTGAAACTCTTCCGCTTGACGGATTGCATTTTGACCAGTTATGGCATCAATAACAAGCAATACCTGTTGAGGTGCGCTAGGATCTAGTTTTTTTAAAACATTTTTACTTTTAGTGAGCTCATCCATTAAGTTTTCTTTAGTATGAAGTCGCCCAGCAGTATCTAGAATACAATAATCCGCCTTTAAATTTTGGGCCATTTGAAGAGCATCATAACCCACGCCAGAGGGATTGCTTCCTTCTTTCGCGCGAATCATCGTAGCCCCAGAGCGGTCACACCAAACTTGAAGTTGATCTACGGCTGCCGCTCTAAAAGTATCGCAAGCACCAACCACGACGCTGGCTCCTTGAGCGCGAAGTTTGGTAGCCAGTTTACCAATGGTGGTTGTTTTTCCAGCCCCATTAACTCCCACAACCATAATGACTTTAGTCGGGCTTTTTTGTTCGGGATTAAATTGATAAAGAGAGCGATCTAATTTTTCTTGAGTGGGAGCCATTTTCTTTTTTAAAAAATCAAAAAGAAAATTTTTAAAAGTCTCCTCAGATAAATTTCCTTCCTTGGCTTTTTTGTGAACTTCAATCATCAACTCACTAACTGTTGCTGTGCCGATATCTGCTCCGTAGAGAAGCTCTTCTAAGGTCTCAATTTTTTCGTCATCTAAGCCGCCAGAGAAAAGCCCTGTCAATTTCCCCCAAACTTCTCCGCGAGAACGGGCCAATCCAGATTTTAGTCGCTCGCCAAAACTAATCACAGTAGCTTTAGTTTCAATTTTTGCTTCGGGTTCAATAGTTGCTTTAGGCAATTCAGGCTTCTTTTTTGCTGTTTTCTCTTCCTTTTTCTTGATGAGAATAAAAAGAGTGATTGAAACCGCAATGAGGGCAATGGCAATAATTATGTTAGTTAAATTCATAAGATCCTCTTTAAGCAAATTAAGTAAAAACTTAAGTCAAGATAAGGCATAAAGTTGAATTTTTCAACTTGCACAGTCCATTATAGCTAAGATAGAGTGCGCATTATGCAAACAAATATAAATATTCGCAAAAATAAATTAAAAGCTCAATTTGATTTGCTTTGGGCCATTCGCGATTTTTTTTCGAGACAAGCCTTTATTGATGTCCTTACTCCGCCAATGGTTGAAAATCCTGGAATGGAAACTCATATCCACCCTTTCCAAGTCGCTCATGCCAAAAGCTCAACCTTAACAGCACATTACTTGCAAACTTCACCTGAATTTCACATGAAAGAGCTACTCTCTTTGGGCTTTAACGATCTCTACACAATTTCCTATTGCTTTCGTGATGAACCAGTGGCCTCTCATCATCGACCTCAATTTCTCATGTTGGAGTGGTATAGAAAAGGAGCTCACTACACGCAAATAATGCAGGATTGCCAAGAGCTTTTTTCCTTTTGTCTTAACTGCCTTGAGCAAAAAAATAACAGCATTGATTCCGACTTAAAAAATTGTAAATTTGAACGAGCAACCGTTCAAGAACTTTTTTTAGATATGCTAAATGTCGACATTCTTGAATTTCTCAATACTGATGATCTAAAAAAACTTATTAAACTGAATTTCAAGGATGTTCCACTGCCTTCCTTGGGAGAGAAACTTTCTTGGGATGATTATTATTTCTTGCTCTTCTTGAATAAAATTGAACCTCACCTGGCCCACTACCCTTACTTAATTCTTTATGAATTTCCCAATCACTTAAGTGCCCTATCAACTTTAAAAAAAGAAGACCCAAGGGTTTGTGAGCGATTTGAAATTTACAGTAAAGGAGTCGAGCTTTGTAATTGTTTTAATGAACTGACTGATTTGAAAATTCAAAAAGAGCGATTTAATTACCAAGCATTAGAAAAAAAATCGCTTTATCACTATGAACTTCCAAAGCCCAATGTTTTATACCAATCACTTGAGCGTGGGCTACCCGCTTCTGCTGGAATTGCCATGGGAGTAGAGCGCCTTTTAAAAGTTTTAACTGGCGTGGAAAATCCGTTTTGGGATTAACTTACATGAGAGAGTTAATCGCAATATGTAATTTAATAACAGTTTCAGACTTAATATGTTGAATTGGAACCTTACTGGCCCAATTTTTATGATGTAGTGCCAAGCTATCCTTTCTTAATTTTGATGACCATAGTTGAGGAAATTTCTGCGCAAGATCTGCAGACATAACTGCATACCATCTTTCTAACTCATCTCTTTTATCGCCGAATGCATCGATTTCATCTAATGCCGTATCTGCAATAAGTCTCTTTAGTGAATAGACATTCATCCCTTTTAAACTCTCTTTGACCAGTTTCTTACCCAAGTAGTGCTCGTAAAAATAATTTGCAAAATCTATAGCGTTATCCTTTAAAGGCTTATCAGTATTTTCCATTCCCTGATATGTCGCATCTAAAACAAGTTGGTGATAAATTCCTTCACGGCTTCCACCTTGATTAATGATATTCATAAGCGTTGATAGCACTTCATCATTTGGTTTTGCTTGCCTAGTTACTTCGTAAATTTCTTTTACGTAGGCATAATAATATTTTTCTTCCAACTCAGGCTTTAGTGTGACGCTATCTGCTTTCTTATTGTAGACTGCTGTTGAACGGGCATTTTGAGTAATTTGAGGTAATGCTGGAAATACTACGATAGGCTCGACAACTTTTTGTTCAGGTAATGAACCAAGTATTTTTACAGTCCACTTTTGGCCGACAATTTTCGTTAATATAGGTCTCATTTTTTCGACAAAAGATTCTGGCTTTTTTGCTTCAGCGTCTTGGGCATGTAACAAATGGATAGAGAGTGCCAAAGCAAAAATCAATGCTATTCTCAATTTTCATCTCCTTAATCTTTTAACTGAATTAAGTTTAGAGGTAATAGTCATTTTTGAGAAGAAGGCAAATAATGATAAGTTTTAGATGTTACGGTATTTTTGTAATTGAAATTGCAACTCGTTGAGTTAATCCATAGTAAGTGGAAGAATTTTCTCAACTAATTCTGGATTAGAAAGCCATTCATCTTTGATCACTTCAACTGCACCAAGTAAGGCAGAAATAGATGAATTTATATCGTGAATATCTTTATGGTGTTTGCTATTATTTTCACTTGTTGAATCAAGCATGCTGATTCTCCTGAATTTTAATTTTTTCTAGAATTCGATAATATGAATTATTCGATATTTTTAGATCACTGAGGGTTTTTCGAACTTTATCTTCATTTTTACTTAATGCAAGTTTTAAAATTTCGCCTTCAATTTCTTCGATAAAAACCTTTAATCCTTTTGCCTTAATCTCTTCAAAATCAAATTCTCGTTTTGAGTTAGAATTCAATTGAATCTTGCTTAACAAAAAAACCAAGTCTTCTGTTGTAACAATACCCTTTTCTCGCGTTTG
>CANFNL010000003.1 GCA_947448205.1 Bacteriovoracaceae bacterium | reverse complement strand
TATCTTAGGTTTTGAAAAATTATCTACAAACCGTCTATCATCAATTGAGTACACTGACTCTGGCACTATAAAAGATGGCAAAGCAGCTGCCTTAACTATGGAAGTTTTTATAATTATTAAAAAGAGTAATAATATTGAAAAACTAAAAACTCGCTTCATCTAAAAAGTCCTCTGGAGATCATCAAGAGGACTCTAGCATTTTTATTAAAAATCATTGGGAGAAATGACAAACTGTGAAGATTTTACCTGCTATTTTTGAAGCTCTAAAATATTAGTTATTCTTGTCACATCTTCGCCTCTACAATCTGTCATTTTACATACTTTTGGACGATAACAATTTGCAGTTTGGTCAAAGATATAATCCTCTTCACCTCTAACCAGTATACCCTCTACAACGCTTGTATTAACATTAAAAACAGGAGAGCCTGAATTACCTCCAAAAGTGTCGAGATTAGCTTCAAAATACTCTTTAGACTTGCTGGAGCGAACATAAGCACCGTCGGCAATCTTAGTTGGAAGTCCCGAGGGATGTCCAATAACAACAAGTTTTGTTTTATTGGCAATTTTTCCCGAATGCCGGATAGAGAGAGCTTTTTTAGCAGTCTTCCTGTCTAGCTGAACCAGAGCAAAATCATTATAACTGCCATTATCTAAAGCACGATTGATAATTTTTACGCACTTAAAGACTTCATTCTTATCTACAGAATATTGAGTTTGTTCATGCTCGGGATTGCTAAAGCCAAAAACCCAAGAATAAGAATCACAATCGACCATTGATTTAATACAGTGACCAGCTGTCAGCAAAAGATCTTCACCAACTAAAAAACCGGTGCACATCGCTGAAGTCTTTTGCTTAGAAAATTTTTCATCGCCACAAACTCCCTCTTCGATAAGAGTAGATCCTTCAATAGTTACAGTATCTCCATTAATAGATAATGAAGAATCTAAAATCATAGCAGCAGTAGATTTTGCCCATACTTTATACTTAGAATTAGTCGATTGATAAATATCTAATCTATTGTCTGTTCCATAAATAACTTTATCGACTTCTGCCGCTGAGAGATTTTGAATCATAAGAGAGCAAAATAATAATTTCTTAAACATGACGAACCTCCTAGAAAAGGGACTCGGTACAAGAGCGGCCCCCAAAATGGAGCCGCATACAATGAAGAAAGAGGAAAAAATTAAAACAAGGCGAAATTGAATTAAAGAGAGAGTGTATCAAACGGATTTAAGTATTGAGCCGATACTTGAGCCGCTCCTTTAGAGTCAGCATTAGATTCAAAGAATCCATAAAGAGCACCTTCGGTAATTCTTTGTTGTTCGTAATACGACTTAATGAACGAACTAATATAGTCTTTAAAATTGGGACTCATCGGAACAAAGCTTAATCCAAGCTCAGCTAAATTTAATAAAAGTCTTTTTCTTACTACTTGAGTTGGACGATCGTAATTATAGGCAACCGCAGGTCTATTTTGAAACATGCCTTCTTTATCAAATAAGTTAACGACTACTTTTTCATTGTTATAAGTTACTTTTTGAAATGCAAAATTCATTCGGTCGCTAACTTCTGAGTAAATACTCTGAGCATTTTTTAAATTTGATGAACCCATTCTATAATTCAGGAAAAAATTATTAATACCGTATTTTGCCCAGTTTCCTTTAGCCGCATTTGATTCCCAAAAAGCATACCACTGTATGCGAGATTCATAGATTGAAGACCAAATTAAATTCACTTCCTCGTGAGTTAATCCTAATTCTTCTTCTTTGAAATTTTCTAAGTAATGAAGAAGCATATTCTGATGAAATTGTCTTCTTTGAGTAATTAATCGTTCAACTTGAACAATGACATAACTAACTGTGCTCAACATTGGTATATTAGACATTCTCTTGCGAGCAAAATCTAATCCCCAGGTCACAGCTTTATAAGTGACATTTTTTTTGTAGAAATATGATGAATCACTAACATTGGCAATCATGGTTGGATCAAGTAACATAATGGCATCGTTCATTTTAACTTGATACCGATTCACAACATCCTTAAAGATATCATGCGAGAAGACAAAATCAACATTTAAGACTGCTAATTTTTTAAGTGAATCAACTACCACCTGAACATTTTGATCAAACTGAGCTTGTTGTCCTGTAAGGTCTTGATCCATATCCTCAGACAAAAGATTTCTAACTTCAGAGTCGTATTGACCACTTTGAAGATTCTCTTTAGACATTAGTGACTGCTCTTGAGTGAGTTGAGATCTAATTAAATTAACATAAGGTTCAACTGAAAACTTAACTGGAAGTGTTCGGTCTCTGATTCCTATTAATTTTCCATCTTGTGCTCTTACGACTTGAAAACGTTTAAAAAAAGCTTCTGCTGATTTAGCTTGTGCAACTTGAGTATTAACTGCAAGGGCACACATCAAGCCAATCACTATTGAAAGTGTTCTCATATTTTCCTCCTTGAAAAACAATGGCAAAATTTATTATAAATTGCTTTGAACACATTTTGGAGAATGTAAGAAAATATGATTTTTGAATAATCTAAGATTATGAAAAAAATTTAAAAAAACTAAATCAATCTAGCTTCAACTTCATCCCATAATTGCGATCGCAATTTTAATGACTCAATTCCAGCAACACTTGCTTCATGCCATTTAATTGAATCATTTCCACAGAGAATATTAAGGCAATCATTAGCAGCGTGAGAGTGCTCGCCACCGTCAATCTCAATATGTCTTTCCAAATAGTATTTTAAATTAGGAAACAGTAGCTGATCCTTTTTATCCATATTCTTTTCTAAATCACCAAGAATTGAAGTAAACATGTCGGGAATTAATTTTTCTCGCCCGTAGAAAAAAGCTGCTGCCACTTCATGAGTCTTACCATGGGCCGACAAATTCAAATTAAACTCGACAAAATTTTTCTGTGCTAAAGAAATTTTATTAAAATCCAAATCGACAATAAAATTTTGAAGCTTGAGTGACTGAGCTCCAATTTCATCCATCGCCTTAAGATAAAGAGTGAAATGATCTATGGCTTCCCCTTTTAAGTCTAGGTCACTTTCTTCACCAAGAACAATTTCGTTAATAAGGCGAACAAGTTTTTTAGGATAGGGACTAGGCTTCCAAGGAAGCTCAACACAAGTTATGTCGCGCTGAAGACGCTTTAAAAGTGACATAAAATCCCAAACTGCAAAGACATGAGTTTCCATCATTATTTTGAGATCATTTATGGTTAAAATCTTTCTGTAAAGTGAATGATTTGCCACCGATTGGTGTAAAGAAGTCAGCTCTTCACTGAGTTTGCCAGGAATCATAATAACGCCTCATTATTAATTGAGTTAGGATATAATAATTATTAGCATAAATTTCGAGAGATTCCAAAGAGACAGAAGTTAGATTTCGAAATCGTCATATTTTTGTTCAAAAAGATCATCAATTTCTTTTGAAAAAAAACGGCGAGAAAAATACTGACCTGCACGAATTGTTCTAATCATATCGTATTCTTCAAGCTTCCTTAGCGCTGAGTAAACGTCCTCTATAACAATGCCAAGGTTTTTGGCCATTTCAGTATGTGACATCAGCTGAGAAATACCATGGGAGCGATGAAGGTTAGGAAAACACCAAACACGGCGGTAAATATACATTAATACTAATATTTCAATACGAGTAAGTTTATAGTCGACAATGATTTTATCAAAAAAGACATCGGGAATTTCAGAAGCTGTCGGTTCAAATTGAACCCCACTACCACCTTTATCATTGACGCTTCCCAACTTCTTCTTTGAGCGATGCTCTGCCAGAATGGATTGTAAATCGACCATAAATCATTCCTTGTTTCATGAAATAATTTCCATGAACCCTGAATCACTTCTAGCTTAGCATAGATATCAAAGGAAAACCACTCATCCAAGTAACCAAGTTTTTAGCTCAATTTTCTTCCCATAAAAAGAAGCTTCATTTGCTTGAAATCTTTTTCAATCTCTATGTTAAAACCCAATCTTCGATAAAAATTAACATTCAAAGCTTCAGGGCCTGTCACTAAATGCACGCCCTCAATATGTTGGAGCATTAAATCATCGCAGAGCTTTTCAACTAATTGCCCCCCAATCCCCAACCCACGACTATCGGGATGGCAATTGATATGAAAGTGGGCCGGGAACTCTCTAAAGTGATCAAGGAATTCATTAAATCCTGGTATTTCAAGCCTTAAAGCAGCCTCGTGAGAATTACGACAGGAGCTAAGGTATCCAAGAACTTTATCTCCATTGGTCATGATATAGAATTGATCAGAGAAATACTCAATATAGTCCCCACACCATCTTTTAAAAAAAGCTACTTTCCTTTCTTGAGAGGAAAATTCTTTTATGGATGAGGAAAGATAAAATATTTCTTTGATTTGAAAAACGATCAACTCTTTTTTAGATGAATCTCTTATGGAGGATAATTTAACAATATTATTCATGTTGAAACTTAAGTTTTAAGGCTTTATAAAATAAATAATAAGAGCGATCTGAAACTTTGAGCTGCTCAATTTCACTAAATTCAACTTTTACTTTTTCCCAGTCAGCCCAACTTATAATTAAATCTTCGTAGCTCAATTTAAAAAAACTTTTATATTCTTTTTTCTCTTCAAGGTTTTTTAGCTCCTTCAATATAGGACTAGACAGCGCTTCATTTAAAGGTAACTTTAAAAAATTTGCGACCTCTTTTTTTGTTAATTTTATTATTGATTCAAAAGATTGAATAAAAGATTTTAGATCGCGAAGCTTCTTGTTGGGAAGCGAAAAAAAAACAGCTACTTTTTGAGCATAATCTAAATTATAGGCTATCAAAACATAGGCTAAAATATCATCTTTAGTTTGTAAATCATCAGGAAAATACATATCTGACCAAAAGGCAAAAGTTTTTGGAATAACAAGATTATGCTCTTTGATAAGTTTCACAAATAAATTTAAGAATTCACCTGGATTAGATTTTAATAGCTCTTCGGTAAAATGATGGAGGGAGAGCTTTGAGAGATTAAAATTGCCAATTTGATCGGCAAGGGATTCTTGCATAATAAATTTTTTGAACTTTAATTGAAATCTAATTAGTCTTAAAAAGCGTACTGAATCAAAAAAAAAATCTTGGCTAATATTTTTCAAAAGACCATTTAATAAATCCTCTCTGCCACCATAAGGATCTATGATAAACTCTCTATTTTGCACCATATCTAATTCAATACCAATGGCATTTATAGTAAAGTCGCGTCTTTTAAAAGATTCTTCATAGGTGAGATTAGGATTAAGAACAGCTGTAAAGTGATGGTGGCCATGTTCATTATCTCTATTTATTTCAATGCGAGGAGAAGTGAATTCCAAATTAAATTCACCAAATTCAATACGAGTTATAAGGTATGGCAATCTTTTGTATTTTATTTTTTTGCTTTCAAGGAGATTTAGGAGTCTTTCATAGTATTGATCCCACTCACTAGGACTTATTGGGGGTCTATCTAGCGCTGGCCTGATTTCAAAATCTAAATCATGACTCATTTTTTTTGCTAAAAAATAGTCTCTGGGAAATCCTCCAACAAGACAAAATGAAAAACCAGAGCATTGGATATCTTTTAACAAAACAATCAATTCTTTAGGCAACAAATCAATGATCATATTTTAAATGTTTCTCGATTAGATAATAGACGATCAATGGTATTTTTAATTCTCAAAAGATTTTCTGATTCTTTTTGATAAACAATAAAAATCTTACCACTTGGAACTTCGAACTCTCCACCTAAAGTTGAAACCTTATCCAAAAAATAAGAACGATTCAAAACATGGTTGGGAACAACCGCAATACCAAGGCCCTCATGGACTGCTTGAAGCATATGACCATGAGAATTGACAGTGAAGCGGACATTGAGCTTTTTAGGTGTCGTTTTAAACTTAGAGCGACACCATTTATAAAAAAGATGATCGTCTTTTTCAAATAAAATAATTGGCAATTCTTCCAATTGAGCAAGGGTCAACTTGGATTTAAAATTAAAATCATGATGTCCTTTTGGAAAAACCAAAGTCGATTTCTCTTCAAGAAAAAATTCGCGCTCACCATTATTTGGGATTTCATCTTCCGGCATTACTAGAATATCAAGCAGATTATTTTCAAAATCAGCAATAAGCTCTTCAACATGCCCCATGCGCACAGACAATCTTAGATCAGGATTTTCTTTAGCATAATCAACTATCTCGTGAGCCAACCAGCTTTTGCCTATGCCAGTTAATGTACCAATTCGAACCTTTCCCTTCATTTTGTCGCGCTCTTCTTGAAGACTATCAAGCGTGCCTTGCATTTGTTCTAAGAAAAGTGAACCAAACTCGTAGAGTTTTTCCCCTTCAGGAGTTAAAACAACATTTTTTCCAGAGCGTTTAAAAATTTTGACATTGAGCTTACTTTCTAAATTTTTGATACTCTGACTAATTGCAGACTGTGTTACGCTGAGATCATCAGCGGCCTTAGAAAAACTTTTTGCTCTTGTAACTGCAACAAGAGTCTGAAGTTGAGACGTTTCGATCATAAGCTCCTCTAATTTTAAATATTAGTTATTTTATCACGAAATCATGATAATAAAAACTTACTAAAAAATGCAAAGCGCTTAAGTAATGCGCAATGTATTATTTTCGCTCTAACTTGGATTTTGCCAAAAAAAAGCCTCCCGAAGGAGGCTTATTAAGTAGAAATTTAAAGATTCTCTTATTCTGCTTGAGCAGCTAGCTTATCTTTTCTTTCAGCTATAACTTTTTCAGCTACGTTGTTTGGACATTCAGCATATTTGGCGAATTCCATTGTGTAACTTGCTTTACCTGCTGACATTGAACGAAGCACTGTTGAGTAACCAAACATTTCTGAAAGTGGAATTAAAGCGTTGATTGTAACTTCGCCTGTATCGTTAGATTCAGAAGCTTGAATGATTCCGCGTCTTGACGATAAATCTCCAATGACGCCCCCTTGGTACTCATCTGGAGTCTCAACTTCTACTTTCATAATTGGCTCTAATATAACTGGATTAGCAGCTCTAACTGCTTGTCTCATCGCCATTCTTGAAGCAATTCTAAAAGCTAAGTCAGAAGAGTCAACGTCATGGTAGCGACCGTCTTGAAGATAAACTTCAACATTAATTAGAGGAAACGCAGCAAGTGGACCTTTGTCCATAACGTCGTTAAATCCTTTTTCACAAGACCCAATGAATTCATTTGGAATAGATCCACCTTTGATTTCATTGTAGAATTTGAAAACTTGTTTTTCGTCTTCTTTTTTCTCTTCTAATAATGGCTTGATAATCCCAACAACTTGTCCAAATTGACCAGAACCACCAGTTTGTTTTTTATGGAGGTAATCAAATTTAGCTTCGTTTCTAATAGTCTCTCTATAGTTAACTTGAGGAGCACCAACTTGAACGTCGCAGTTGTATTCACGCTTTAAGCGTTCAACATAAATTTCTAAGTGAAGCTCTCCCATTCCCGCGATTCTTGTTTCCGCAGACTCTTCGTCTGTATAAACATGAAAAGTTGGATCTTCTTTCATGAATCGAGATAGACCTTTTGAAAGGCGAGTTTGTTGATCTTTATCTTTAACAGAAATAGAAAGTTCAATAACTGGAACAGGAACGTGCATCCCCTCGCAAGAAATATGATCTAATTTATCATCTCCAACGAATGTATCCCCAGAAGCACAGTCGATCCCGATAATTGCAATAATATCACCAGAACCTACAGTCTCAATATTCTCGCGATCATTAGCATTCATACGAACAAGACGACCAACTCGAACTTTCTTCTTAGTTCTTGTATTGATGATAGTATCACCTTTATTTAAAGTTCCTTGGTAAATACGAGTGTAAGTTAACTGACCAAATTGTTCGTCAGTAATTTTAAACGCCATACAAACTAATGGTTTTGTATTGTCTGGTTCAAGATCAATTTTCTCTTTTGAATCATTGTCAATTGCCTTAGGTTTTTGACAAGTAATTGGAGAGGGAAGGTATCTTGCAACTGCATTAAGCAGAAGTTGAACACCTTTATTTTTAAAAGCTGATCCCATAAATACTGGAGTTAACTTTAACGATCTAACACCTTTTTTAATAGCTTCATGAATTTCTGCTTCAGAAACTTCTTCACCACCTAGAATTTTCTCAACGAGTGCATCATCAAATTCAGAAGCGGCATCTAGAAGTTTTTCTCTAAAGGCTTCTACATCATCAACCATATCTGTTGGTATAGCTTCAATTCTTACTTTTTCACCGTTTTCACCGTCGAAGTAGTAAGCTTGTCTAGTGATAAGATCTACCACTCCATTGAAGTTCTCTTCTGCACCAATTGGTAACTGCATAAGCACAGCATTGTGGTAGAGTTTTTCTTTAAGGGCCGCAACACCTTTGTGAGGATTTGCGCCCATACGGTCCATCTTATTTAAAAAAGCCATACGAGGTACAGAGTAGCGCTTCATTTGTCTATCAACTGTAATTGATTGAGACTGAACACCAGCAACAGAACAAAGAACTAGGATAGCTCCGTCGAGAACGCGAAGTGAGCGTTCAACTTCAACTGTAAAATCAACGTGGCCTGGAGTATCGATAATATTAATACGACATTCTTTATCAATGCCTTCAGCGTAAGTAATACCTTTTTCAGCAATTCCTTTCCAGTAAACAGTTGTCGCTGCAGATGTAATAGTGATCCCTTTTTCTTTTTCAAGTTCCATGTGGTCCATAGTTGCTCCAGCACCACCACCGCGAACGTCTTCAATTTTGTGAATCTTGTCACAGTAAAAAAGGATACGCTCAGTGAGAGTCGTCTTACCTGAATCGATGTGTGCAGAGATCCCAATGTTTCTGGTTCTTGCCATTAATTTCATAAATCATCTCCAAAAATTAACCAAAAATTGGTTGTCAAAATTTATTTAAAAATTTCTCTTAAAATATGTTTTTAAGAACGGATAATAAGAAATTTAGAGAGATGAGTCAATGAAGAACGCATAATATACTACATAAAAATACTAATAAATTTAAACTCAAAGCATTACAAAGAAATTGACAAGTTTACAAAAACTCTCTAAAAATTTTCCTCCGAAGTGCTTTATTGTATTTAAGTCAACCTAACTAAATAATTTTTTAAAAGGCTATACTCATCATGAGCAACGATCTGTCTAAAAATGACCTCTACGAAGGTGTCAAAACCCTCATTGAAACCGACGCTATCCATGTTCATCTACCCCAGCAAAAACTCTTCACCCTTTTTAGCTTGGGATTTCAATATTTACTCTTTCAGTCTACGAGAAATCCAGGAGCCTATATTATCCGAGTAGAGGACGGACATCTGGCTGAAAAATTGGCCAAAAAAGCCAAGGACCCCTCATCACGAAAATTTATGCAATCCCTTTTAATTCCTCGAAAATTAAAATATGAAAAGTCGGTCTTTTATTTAGACTATTTTCATCCGGGATCTTGGAATTTAACTACCGATATCCCAAAGGAAAAAATACAGGCCGCTTTAATTGTCAAAAATACTTCAAACCGCCCAATGCTGGATATGGAAATAGACGAAGAAGCAGAAAATCCTGCCCTAGAGTCAATAAAAAATGGCCATTATTTAAGAATCTTGATGGATTCAGCACCACGAACCATTATTGTTGCTTTCGAAGAATCTTTTGAAGGAACAACTCAAGTGCTCTTTCCTTTCATTAAAAAAGAAAAGGAAAAAACAGTTTCGGGAGTTACCATAAGTGGTGATCTCGAATGGGATGAGTAATCGTTTTAGTCTTCTTTTAATAAAAAATTATTCCTAAAGGAATATCTATTGTCATAATGAATATAGTCAAATAAATTAACCTTATTGAAAAATAGGGGATAAAAATATGTTTTTAGAGATAAACAATCAAAAAGTACATTATTTAGAAAAAAACTCAGAAGCCCAACAGACAATCATATTTTTGCATGGCAATTCCCACTCATCACTTAGTTATTTGAATCAACTAAATAATAGTTCTCTGAGTGCATACAGACTCATTTTCATTGATCTACCAGGTCATGGTGAATCTGATAAACTGGCAAGCTATTCATTAATAAATATTGCCAACGTACTTGTAGAATTTATTGATAGCTTAACCATTACAAATTTTTTAATAGTAGGTCATTCGCTGGGAGGACACGTAGCCTTGCACATGCTGGAAAAACTAGCACCTCAAGGTCTTTTAATTTTCGGGACACCGCCTTTGTCTAAACCATTTTACCCTGAAAGTTTTTTGGCCAATACAAATGCCCTCCCATTGAGTATGGCAGAAAGCAGTGAGGAGCAATTAAGCCTTTTGGCAGAGGAATTAAAATATAACCAACAAGATACAACTCAATTTATTATCGATTATCAAAAGTCAGATGCAAACTTCAGAACCCAGATTTTTAATTCTGTAGCCAACAATCTCTATCTGGATGAGGTTGATTTATTAAAAAACTTTGGCGGCTACTTTTTGAGTCTGATATGCATGGATGATAAGATTATTAATAGTGACTATACCCAAAATATTATTCCCGAGAATTCAAGGTTTGAATTTTTGCAAATTGCCTCAGGACATAGTCCCCAAATTGAAGTACCAGAAATATTTAATGCCACTTTATTAGAATTTTCCAATAAAATATTTTTTAATCATGGAATAAAAATTGATACACTTAAAGTCACAAGAGAAACATCAGTAGTGTAATACTTTTAGGACATATTCAAATGAATCCCCAAGAAAAAGAAGCCGCACAAAAAATATCGAGAATTTTTAAATGTGCCAGGCTAGAAAGTGGAATAGGTCAATCTGAGCTAGCTCAAACTTTAGGTGCCGCCCAGTCGACAATTTCAAAAATAGAAAGTGGAGCACTGCTCCCCTCCTCACTCATGTGGCTTCAGCTTTGTAATGAGCTAAACATTGATCCAGGATCATTATTTGTTGGTTATCTGGATAAAAAGACCAGCGTCCAACACAGAAGTTCGGCACTTGAAAATGGATTTAGACTACCCAAAAAATATTCAAGCGATCGTTACACAAAAATTCGAGAATTAAATCCAGTCTTTCGATTTGCTGAAAATAAATTTGGAACCAGTAAACTACATAGTTTAATCGAAACTTTAGAAGTAGATCCATTTTTTATATACAATCATGACAACCAAATAAATTTTAATTTTTATCTAGATTTTATAAGTCTATTAATTAAGAAAGGAAAATTATCTAAAAATGACATTATAGAACTCTCCCACTATGCAGGAACCGAAGAAATCCAAGGGGCATTGTATGCCAATTACAAAAACCTAAAAGATGCTGACAAAAAACTTCTCTCATTTGTCTCTAATCAATCGAAATACCAAGAAAACTTCTCCTACGAGGTTATTAGCCATAAAAACAATTATATCAACTTATCCATCAAGCCAGAGCAACACGTATTAAAATCTAATTACTTGGAACATGAATTTTCAAAGGACATATTTTGTACTCATAAAAAAGAGTATCTTAAAAACTTTGCCCTCTACGAAACAAAACATGCAGAAATCATTATCACTGAAAAAGAATGTCTACATAAAGGTGCCAACCAATGCCTGTATCATATGACAATAAATTAAATAATGAAGTTATTAAAAAAAATTTTAAAGTTTTTATTAATGGCTTTCAAAATTCACTTAATCTAACTGATAATGAGATGGCAGAGAAGCTTCAGTTAAGTGACCTAAGTTTTCAAGAATATCTTTTGGGAAAAATGGAATTGCCATTGCTTTCCGTGTATGAAATTTTAGACGAGTACAATATTTGCTTTGAAGCCATTTTACATAACTCTGTTGATTATAGAGCTCTAGCTCAACAAGCCGATGGCAATTTAAACTATCTTCCGGAGCGTTATCAACAATCAGCAAATAGCAACCGACGCTCGGCCATATATATGCTCGATTACATCAATTCTAAATACGGATATCACCAACGCCTCAGCCTTATGAGAAAAATGCAACTTAACGAAAATCATTTTGTGAATCCAGATGCATTGAATAATATTTTCCTTCCGCTTGATATTTGCAAGAGTCTTTTTGAAAATGGCTCAAAAGAAGATATTATTGGAATGGGAATGCACTTCTATGATTATTCAAAAGAAAGTATCGTTGCTGGCTTAATCAAAGAAGCTCGAAGTGCTCCAGAAGCCTATGAAATAATGTTTTCTGGTGTTTTGGAGAAATATGTTGAACGAAATTTTTGTTGGAGAATTAAGTCTATCAGCTCAGAAACGTGTGTTCTTTCAGGAAAATTAAACTCAGAGCTTGAAGAAATTGGAAGTCAGATTATCAATCAACATATGTGCCTGCTGAGATTAGGCTTTGCTTCAAGTATTACTCGATTTATTAACCAACCAAATGCTAGAGTCAAGAAAATCTCTTGTCTCGCTAAAAGTGATAAATCCTGCGATTATCATGTTAGTTTTGCTACTAAAAATTCCTACAACCAATTTCAATAAACATTAAGCTGCATTCTCTAAGACTTTGCCCATATTTTCTTCAATGGTAATTCGCTTATTCCAAAGATCAATATATTTAAGTGCATCCGACTTGGCAGCTTCACTAACTTCTGTGACATGCATAACCTTCAGAGGTGCCTCGGAGAGCGCATAACATTTATACGAAGGGAGTTCATTTCCAAAAGCATCATTTAAATTAATCCAACCGAGATAGCGCTTATATCGGTCAACCTTAAAGGTTGTAGCGCATACTGCAATGACATGATCTATAAAGTATTCCTCATAATACTTTACTACCAATGTCGTTGCTATTCCCCAAATTTCTTTTTTTACTTTCTCTGAAGCTCTAAAATCAGGATCTATCGTAAAAGAGCCATTGTAGGCAAGCCTATGAGCAATCCCTCTTTCTCGATAAGTTTGCACTAATTTTAAGACAGACTCCTCATGTATATCAGTTTTATCATTGCTTTTAAGCATTCCAAAAATAGGAAAATTTATTTTATGCAAATCACACCTCTCGAGAGTAACCGATTTGAATCCCATAATTGGCTTAAGCCCAGTTTTTAAATCCTCACAGAGAAGAATGTGAGTGGCAATAAAATCGGAAGCATCAAAAGGCAATACTCCATATGGATATTCTTTCTGATAGCCCTTTATTTTTAATTGGGCAATTTTAGGAAATAAATCTCGCACCATAGGATTATAAAAGTTATCATATGGACAACGCAAAACAATTACTCTAAATTTTGATTTATTTTCCATATTTCCTCCAAATTTTGAAATCCATTCGGAAATGAACTGAAATACTTAATTTAAAAATTATTTTAATAATTCCGTGTGGAATATAGCTAAAGTTCAAAACAAAGATTCCGAAACAATGTTTAATATATAAAATGAGGTATCTATGAGCTATGCTAATGAGCATGAAGATGAATCTACAAGATTGGAATGGCAAGCTAAGCAAAAACACTATAATATTTACGAAGAATTTCATCAACTTAAACTTAAAAAATCATCAAAAGTTCTCGATGCTGGATGTGGAAGTGGACTACTCTCAAGATACTTATTAGAGATAGAAAAAAATTTACAAATAGATGCTTGTGATTTTTCAGAACTAAGAATTCAACAAGCAAAAAATCTCTCTAAAGGTGCTAAGTTTTCAAAAATTAATTTTATTCATGCTGACTTAGAAAAATTACAAATTAGGGACGACACGTATGATCTAATCGTTTCTCGATATGTATATGAACATCTTAAAGATCCTAAAGTAGTTACAAGTGAACTATACAGAGTTCTGAAAAAAGATGGAGAAATTAATATCGTTGACTTTGATGGTGTATTTGTTAATTTGTATTCAACAAATGAGCGTTTTAACCAACTCTTTACTATTATTAAAAATAATTTTTTATCAGATCTAAACATTGGACGAAAATTACCTGCAATTTTAAAGCAATCGGGATTTCGAAAGATAACGTGGAGTGTTTCTGCTGAACAATTCTCCGGTGAGGATTTACAGATGGAGTATAAAAATAACAAAGAGCGATTAAGATTGGCAAAAAAAACACTTACTCATTTGCTTGGCAATTACAACTTAGCAGAAGAATTTTCAAAACTATATTTAGAAGAAATGCTTAAAGAAGAAAACACTCTTTTCTATAATAAATTTATTGTCTCTGCCATTAAATAATTCACTTCTTTCTGTGAATATCCTAGTGCAGACAGGCACGTAGAGAATAAACTTCCAAAGTCAAAAGGTTTTTCAATTATAGCAAAAGGTTTACAAGTATTCGAGTGTAACATTATTTCTTCAGTTAAAATTCCAGGCATAAAAATAATAGGAATTTTTAATTCATTTACTTCTAGGTATTCAATAAATTCCAAGCCGTTCATTTTTGGCAATTTGACTTCGGAAATAATAATATCTGGATTATCATTTCTCAGGTTCAAGAGTGCTTCATTACAATCACAAAAAGTTTTAACTTTAAAATTCAGAGAAATAAATAATTCTTCCAAAAAGTCTAAAATATCTAACTCATTATCGATAAGATAGATTAATCTCGCTTCTGTAAATGGAATTTGACATAGACTATTATTATCACTATTTTCTACCATTAAGCGAACCTAGGTTAAGAGTAATTTATTCCATTTGGAATAATATAAGAGAAATTACTTAATTGTCAAAGATTGTGTAATTTTTTTGGTCCTTCCAAAGAACTTTAATTCGTTGCAATTGCTACATTTTGTAAAAATAAAGTTTTGTCTGTCTACCATCATCTAAGTGCCATAATTCACTTGGCTTAATACCTTCCACCTCAAAGCTATTAGATACTAATAGACTTCCTGGTTTCATTTCAGTTTGGGCTTTCTTGTAAAGTTGATCCATAATGGCCGGTGATAAAAACGCATAAATGACATCAAATTCAGCTAAATGAGTTTTCCAAATATTTTTTCTTCTAATTTTTCCCTTAAAGGTTATTAAAGAACATAGCGATGAAACGACCCATAAAAGGGGTGCTGATTCCACTCCCACAGCTTGAACACAATCCGAAGAAACTGCGCGCACCACTCCCCCAAGTCCCGAACCTAAATCTAAAAAGGTTTTAGCCCTCTCTCTTAATATAATTTTTCGTAAGGCTTCAAAGGTTTTTTGATTTGTCAAATAAAGGGGTACTCGCTCTTTAAGCGTATGAGAAAAGGTCAAGGCAAAAAAAAGAAACAAGACTCCATACACCCCGCTAGAGAAATGAAGAAATTGATAATTAATTAAAAATAAAAAAGGAAAACATAATGAGATTATCAAAAACCAATTTGGAAGTTTCCAAAAAAAATATGTAATAGCTGTTGAGATAATTGCTAAAATAATAGCAAAAAGAAGTGGTGTTACTGAAAGTTGTGAATAGAAAAATAAATTGCGAATAAACAGTAAGCAAACTACCTGAGTGATAAATACAACTATAAAGGGGTATCGATAAATTACATTCTTAAATTTCATTATTTAAATATTATCACAAAATAAAATTCCAACTTATCTCTTTTAAAAAAAAGTATACCGAAGCAGTAGTCTATTTTCTAAAATCTAAGCCCTTGATTTGCGATTAAAGCTTTAATGTTCAATTCCGATAACTAATTAATCTTTGGAGGATTTTTATGTTTGTAATAATTGGTGCATTATTTACTATAGTCTGTGTAATCTTGGGGTACCTACTCGAAGGTGGAAATATTGCTTCTTTGATTCAGCCTCTAGAACTTCTCATCATTGGGGGTGCGGCCTTAGGAACATTGATCATGTGTGGTAGCCCTCATATGTTTAAAGAAATCATTCACAGAGTTCTCCAATCATTGAAAGGTTCTGGTGTTAGCAAGGCTTCTTATATTGAACTTCTTCAATGCATGTTTGAACTCATAAAAATGGCTTCAGCTAATCCCATCTCCATTGAACCTCATGTGGAAAATCCTGAGGCTTCAGAAATTTTTAAACGCTATCCAGCCGTTTTACACAATCACCACGCTATAGAATTTATTTGTGACACCTTAAAAGTTCAGATCGCATCGTCTCTATCACCTTACGATCTAGAAGACTTAATGAATTCAGATTTGGATGCGGTTCACGCTGAAGAACATCACCTCGTCTCGACTATGAACAGAACCGGTGATGCCTTTCCTGGACTAGGGATAGTTGCGGCGGTTCTTGGGGTTGTTATCACCATGGGTAAACTCGATCAAGGTAAAGAAGTTATCGGACACTCTGTAGGGTCTGCCCTCGTTGGAACACTAATGGGGATTCTTATTGCCTATGGATACGTTCAGCCTTTGGTTGCTAAAATTGAAACTATTATGGGAGAAGAGGCAAAATTTGTTAATACAGCAAAAATTTGTCTTTTGGCTTATGCTAAAGGAGTAAATGCAAAAGTTTGTGCTGAATTTGGTCGCCGATCCATTCCAAGTGAATTTAGACCCAGCTTCAAAGAGGTTGATGAGGCTACAGCTAATGCAGGAAAAAAATAATTTAGTTGTATAAATTGAGGATGACCTCATCATGGCAGATGAAAAAGCACCCATAATCATAAAAAAAATTAACAAAGGTCACGCTGGTGCCCACGGCGGTGCATGGAAGGTTGCCTTTGCAGACTTCATGACTGCAATGATGTGTTTTTTTCTCGTTATGTGGCTCATGGGAGCTGATGAGGAAACAAAAAAAGCAATTGCCAATTATTTTACTACGGCCACCATTTTCAAAGGGGGGAGTGACTCTCTTGGAAAAGCGGGAAATACACCAAATTCCAATAATTCTATTTTAAGTGGTGGAGAAGGACAATTTGATGAAAAAGATGTCACTGAGCCCGCTCGACCTCGCCCAGTTTATCTTCAAGAGCATAAAGTTTTAAGTAAATTAGTCACAGAAATTTTTGATGGAAATGCTTTCAGTGAAGACTTTACAGCTGAATACTTAAAGTTTGCCATCCCTGGAAATATTATTTTCCAATTTGGTTCAACTGAAATTTCATTTGAAGGAAAAAAATATTTAGCAAAATTGTCAGAAGTTTTTAAAAATTATGAAGGCTCAGTCTCCATCGTAGGCCATACTGAAAAAGGTGAAGGAGAAAGCGATCAGGCAAATTGGGAACTTGCCTTTAAAAGGGCCATGGCCATCAGAAATTCTCTTATAAAAGACTTCAGAGTCAGGGCCGATCAACTCACGCCATCTGCTCAATCCAGCTCAGTTAGCACCTCGGATTCAGAAGACAAAGGTGTAAATGTAAATCGTCGTGTTGAGTTTATTCTTCGCCATAAAAATATCTAATCCCAACTAAAGTTATCCATTAAAAATACCGACAAGTTTTGTCAGAAGATGGCGATTCATCTGCTCTGCAAGGACTCATAAATGTCACCAAATAATAATTTACTTGAAAGGCTCAAGGCTCAGTACCGAGAAGAGATCGAAGAAGTCTTGCAAGAAAGTGAGCATGTCTATCGATTGACCATAGATTATGAATTGCTCGATTTAAAAGTGAAAGAACTCCTTGAGAGCGCCAAAATGGCAGGACTAGATGAAAAACTCATTTGGGATCTACTCCAAGCCCGCATCCCCTCGTATGTTAATTATGTCAATTATAAATTTGCTGGAAAAAAAGTAGCTTAGTCTTTCAATTTATTTGCCTATCTAAATTATCCATTTTCTAGTTAAATTAAATTAAGATGGAGAATTTTTGATAAGAGAAATTTATAATTACTTAACAACCAAAACAAGTACAGAAGCCAGAGCATTTGGTCATCTCTATGAAAGTATATCGCTCATAGAAAGAGAAAAGAGATGCTTTAAGCATTGGCAAACTCATCGTTTGAATTGTCAAAATTTTATTTTAGCTGCTGCCAAAAAAATAAAGTCTCACAATCGCCTACTTATCTTAGGCTCAGGTCCTTTACATGAAATTCCCATCAAAGATCTAGCTTCTCAATTTCAAAGTATTGACCTGGTAGATATCGTGCATTTGCAGGAGACTAAAAAAAAATATGGGTCACTTAAAAATATTTTTTTTATCGAATCCGATATCACTGAACTTGAAAAAAATATCCACTCCAGTAAAAAAATTTCCAATAAAGTTCCCAATCTTTTTCTAGATCAACAATATGACTTAGTAATTTCTGCCAATCTATTATCTCAACTCTCCTATCACTTAAGAAATTATCTTGAAAAGCAATCTAAAAATAAATATAGCGCCCCTATCCTAGATCAATTTTGCAATCAAGTAAGCCTTGATCATTACACTTATATTACCAGTTTTCCCAATCCTGTTGTTCTCATTACTGATATAGAAACACATCTAATAGATTCGAATTTACAAATTCTAGAAATTCAAAAGCCTTTTATTAATTTCCCCCTACCTACATGTTCATCACAATGGTGGTGGGACTTAGCACCGATGCCAGAGGTCTCAAAAGATTATTCTATAAAAATGAAAGTTCAAGCTTTTCACTTGAACTTTTAGCGTAATACGCTTTTAATTTAGAAATGAATAAAGCAATTAATAAAAAAGAAAAAAGTGGAGCCTTATTAATTGGCCTAGGCATTATCCTTAGCCGCATTTCTGGGCTGATCAGAATGAGGGTCTTTGCTCATTACTTTGGAAATTCCGATGCTGGTGATGCTTTTAATGCTGCTTTAAAAATTCCAAATTTTTTGCAAAATCTGTTTGGTGAAGGAGTGCTCTCCGCCTCATTTATTCCAGTGTATGCCAACCTTATTGCCACAACTCATAATGAAGCAAGCGATAAAGAAAATCAAATTGAAGCCGGCCATGTGGCCTCTGTTATAGGAAGTGTCCTGTTTATAGCTGTCTCATTATTGGTTCTAGTTGGTATTTTTATTACCCCATTTTTAATAGATACAATCGCTCCTGGATTTTTAGGAGAGAAAAAACAACTTACTATTAAAATTGTTCAAATAATTTTTCCAGGTACTGGCTTTCTAGTCATGTCAGCCTGGTGTTTAGGTATTTTGAACTCTCACCGAAAATTTTTTCTCTCTTATGTCGCTCCAGTTGTTTGGAGTTTTGCTCAAATAATGACCCTTATTCTTTTTGCAAAAGGATCTACTCTTAATCACTTGGCAGAAATAAATGCTTGGGGATTAGTTGCCGGAAGTTTTTTACAATTTACCATTCAATTACCATTTGCCCTAAAACTCGTAAAACACTTCAGACCATCTCTTAATACAAAACTTACAAATGTAGGTATTGTTATTCGCAATTTTTTTCCAGTTGTTATTTCCCGTGGTGTGATTCAACTCTCTGCTTATATCGACAGTATGCTGGCAAGTTTACTACCAACAGGCGCGGTCTCAACTCTTACCTACGCGCAAACCATTTATCTCATGCCTATCTCTTTATTTGGTATGAGCATTTCAGCTTCAGAACTTCCAGCAATGTCCTCTATAAAAGGCTCGGATGTAGAAATTCAAACTTATCTGCGCCAGCGCTTAGAGGCTGGATTACAAAAAATAGCTTTTTTTATTGTTCCTTCGGTCTGTGCATTTATTTTTTTGGGAAATATTATTGTCTCGGCTATCTTCAGATCGGGAAAGTTTAATGATCACGATGCTCATTATGTATGGATGGTTCTTATTGGATCAACAGTAGGATTACTAGCTTCTACCATGGGCAGATTATATTCTTCGACTTTTTATTCTCTAAAAGACACCAAAACGCCCTTAAAATTTGCTTTTATCCGCGTCCTACTCACCACTGTATTGGGTTATTTATTTGCCTTTCCCCTTCCAAGACTTTTAGGACTTGAAACATCTTGGGGAACAGCAGGACTAACTGCCTCGGCGGGACTATCGGGTTGGATAGAGTTTTATCTCCTTCGCAATGCCCTTAACACTCGTATTGGTAAAACAGGAATTAGTGTAAAGTATCAGCTCGCTCTTTGGAGTTGTGCTATTATTTCTGCGCTTGTGGGTGTTTTAGTTGAGTCTTTGCTTCATTTTGGAGTTGTTTTGTCGGCGTTTGTGATATTTTCAATTTTTGGAACAAGCTATTTTACAATGACTTATTTTTTTAAAATTGAGGAATCAAAAAATATAATTAATAAAATTCTATCTAGGTTTAATAAAAAATTAGGAAATAAATGATTATGAACCCAGCTTTGAGTGATGTTATTAAATTTTCTATTACCCTAATTTCCATTATTAATCCGCTTGGAGCAATTCCCGTCTTCTTAGGATTTACTAAAAATCACAAAAATCTCAATATTAAAAATGTCACAAATACTTGTGCCAGTGCCTGCACAATAACAATCTTAATGAGTCTTATTTTTGGTCAAGCCTTACTTAATTTTTTTGGAATTTCTATTGCCTCTTTCACCATTGGTGGTGGTTTTCTGCTTTTTACCATGGCCTTCAGTATGATTTCAGGGCAGCAGTCAACTACTAAAATAAATACAGAAGAAATTCGCTCTTTTGACTTTGAAAGAGAAATTGGAATTATTCCACTGGCCATTCCTCTGCTCTCAGGTCCTGGTGCCATTTCAACATCTATCATTCACGCTAAACACTTCACCAGTAGCACACATTGGATCGCTGCAATTACGATAGTGGTCCTAATTGGAATTATCATCAAGATAATCTTAAGCTATGCTGAATACCTTGGTCAGCGCCTAGGACAAATTGGATTAAATGTCATGACTCGAATAATGGGATTAATCCTTTTATCTATGTCAATTGAAATGATTGCCAGTGGCATTAAAGAGATCCTGCCGGCACTAAGAGGCTCTTTTTAAAGATATGTCTTGAATGCTCTGAGACATTAAAAAAACTTAAATTCTAAAAAATTTAGGAGTATAATACCTGTATTAATACTTAATTAATAAGGGGTGTTTATATGGCAAATCAATCTGGTCAGTTTTTTACAGATGGCGACGTTGTAGCAAGAGAAAATTCAGCATTTATGACTCGAGTTTATCAATGGATGTCTATTGGTGTACTTCTCACAGGACTAATCGCCAGCGTGATTGGAACAAATGAAGAATTAGTAAGAACCATTATGATGAATCGTGTTCTCTTTTGGGTTGTGATCATCGCTCAATTTGGTTTAGTTATGTCAATTAGTGGTCTTATTAATCGTATGAGTGCGATGACTGCCACAATGCTTTTTCTCCTTTATTCTGCTCTCACTGGTGTTACTTTTTCAGTTATTTTTGCTATCTATACAACAGCAAGTATTCAATCAGCTTTTTTCACTACGGCTTTTGGATTTGGCGGATTAACAGCTTTTGGTTACATAACTAAAAAAGATCTTGGACCAGTAGGTTCATTTTGTATGATGGGTCTCTTTGGTATGATTGGTTTTTCAATTCTCTCAATGTTTTTCCCTTCTATGATGGGCGGAGCTGCTGGGCTTGTTTACAGCTTAATTGGACTTTTAGTTTTTGCTGGATTAACAGCATACGATACACAAAAAATTAAAATGATTGGACGTCAATCTATGAACGAAGAAGATCGAGGGCGAGCGACTGTGCTTGGTGCACTTACTCTATACCTAGATTTTATTAATTTATTTATGATGATCCTTCGTTTAACGGGTGATCGCAGAAGGTAATTACAAATATTGCAGAGTAGTTAGCTTTAGCTACTCTGCTTATTAAGCTTCACTATATGGATCTGATCTTTTGTTAGATGAATATTTTAACTTTTCTAAATCATAAGCACTTTTTAATTCTTGAATTCTTCTTTCATAGGTCTCAATCAAATTTTCTTTCTCATTTTTAGCTGATTTCACAAAACGAGAAATCTCATCTTTAAGCTCAGAAGTAATGCGCTTTACTTCTTTATTATGCTCAATGGATATCTGATTTTTATCATCTTCATTCTTGCGTGTCAGGCGGGTAACAATGACATCGTTTAGTTGTTTAACATGGCCTAATTCTTGATCAAACTGAGCTTTTGCCGATCTAAATTTCTGATCATAATCACGCTTAAGTTCTGCAAAATTATCCTGCATAATCTTTCTATCTGAAGCCCTGGCCGCTAAATTATAACTAACTTCGGAATTAAGTTGCTTTTGCGTATTGCGATTAATTTGCTCCACTCTGTTATCTGCTTCTTGTTTGATTTTCTCAACGAGAGTATCCTTATTAGCAAATTTTTTATCGTAACTTTCAAGAGTTTTATCTAATTTCTGACGATAATTATCTCTTACTTCAACAACTGTTTGATGAAGTTCTTTTTTAGAATTCTCAATAATAAGTGCCTTTTCTTGAGCCGTTTCTTCTTGGAGCTTTTGAATATTATTAATATTCATTTCTGCTAATTTATTTACTGATTTTCCAAATTCACGCTTTTGATTTTCTAATTTTTGTTTGCCAATATCGCGCTCAAAATTAATTTTTTTGCCATCACTTTGCTCTTGCTCAGACAATTTGTCCCTAAAAATTTCACTAAGCTCAGTCTCACTAGAGCGAGACCTTTTTTCAATTCCTGAGATTTCGTTACGAAATTCATCGTTTCGATGGTCTGTCTTTTTTTGATTTTCTAAATCACGGGCCTTCATTTCTAATTTGGAATTCATGCTTAAATCGGCGGATTCTCGCTGAAATTTTTCGGACTGCTCAAGCATGTTCTTTTTTAGATTGCCTAGCCTGTGCTCGTAGTGTTCTTTAACGGCAGCTTTTTCACCATCTGCTCCCTCACCCTTAAAGTTTCGGTCCACAAACAATTCTTTTTCCCTTTCACTATTATAGAGCTCTTTGTCGTGTTTACTTTTTTCAGATTGAATTTGGTGGGTTGCACTCTCTTCGAGGCGCTTATATTTATTTTGAAAAGACCTTAAAAGATCCTTTGTATGATCATCATAGCGAGAGAGTGTTTCATCAAAAAGTTCTTTTTCTTCAGATTTACTCTTTCCCATATTAAAATCATACCGCTCATTGAGCCCATTAATTTCATTATCTTTGTTTCTTGTAAATTCTTGCATTTTCCTTGCAAAGTCTTCGGTCTTTTTATCTAATTCGGCATGATTATTTTTTTTAATTTCATCAATAACTAGTTGCTGTTTATGAGTGAGATCTTTTTTCTGAGCTGAAGAGTCAAGATTTGCTTCATGGATGGTATTTTCTGTATTTTTTTGCATCTCTTGAATTTTTTTATCTGTATTAAATTTGGTCGTTTGAACTCCATTAAAATACTTTTGCTCATTATCTCTATTTTGTCGCTCCTGAGACTCTTTCATTTGCTCAGTAGATTTTGAATAAGAATCTTTAATCAAGCCTAAAGTGTTTTGAAAATCTTCTCTTGTTTTTTTTTGAACAAGATCTGACTGGTCTCGCTCAGATTTCAGTCCTTGCATAAATTCTTTTTGCTTTTGCTCGAGTATATTTTCGGTTTTATCACTAAGATTAACTAATTGGTCATGGTTGAGATCGATTAATTTCTGGCGTCTATCTTCATTAACCTTTTTAATCTGTTCTTCGCGCCTTTCATTATTGTCTTTAACATCATTAATGTTTTTATCGTAATTTTCTTTGAGTTTTTGTACGGTGCTATTAAAATCTTCTCGAGACTTTGCTAGTTCTTTTGAATAATTTCCGTAATTGGTGTTCACTATAGCTCAATTTAAAATGGGCCGATAATATCCAATTATAAAATGAAATTTAGTTTTTTTTGCCAAAAATAAGAATAGGGAGTATTTTTCCACGGAAATTGTAATTGTGGTTATGATTTAAGAATACCTGACAAAACAGTTTCTATTTTTTGAAAATTTATCTCTGCAGTCTCTCTATTCATAAAAGGTGAAAATGACAAGCGAATCGCCGAGCGTGAATCATCGCTAGAAAAACCCATACTCATAAGCACTCGATTCTCCTTAATGACTCCTGAAGCGCAAGCAGAGCCTGTGGAGACATCAATAAAGTTTAGATCAAAGTGAGCACTTAGACTTTCCGCCTTTTTGCCATAAATCAAAAAGAAAATAGTATTTAAATTACGTAATTTATTTTCAGCAGCGATAATTCTTCCTTTATTTCCCAAAAGGTTTACCAGCTTTTTTTCTATCGCTTCCTTCGCTAGCTTTAATTCAGAGGCATCAAAATTATCTATGAAATCTTCTAGTGCTAACTTAAGGCTATAGATTCCCAAAGAATTTTCAGTACCAGCGCGATAACCTTGCTGCTGATTTCCACCAACAATAAGCGGAGAAATTTGAGCATTGCTCTTAATAAAACTAAAACCAACACCCTTTAGAGATCCAAATTTGTGACCGGAAAAAGTATAACTATCAAGGCTAGATTCTAGGGACTTCCAGTCATGAATTTTGCCGACAAGCTGAACGGCATCTACATGAACAAAAGAGCCAGTCGCTTTTTTAATTTCACAGGCCCAATTAAGTGGCCAACAAACACCAGTTTCATTGTTAATATAGGTATAATTAAGTGCTAAGCAATAGCCTTGGTCTTTACTTATTAACATATCTTCAACTAGATCTTTTAAATTAAATTGACCAAGTGAATCCACTGGGAAGTATTTTACAACGTGACCAAGAATTTCTAGATCAGCTTTTAAATTAAAAACACAAGCATGATCAATATGAGAAAAATAAAAGCATATTTTTCTTTTTTCACTAAAAGCTCTAAAGGCCAGGCCTTTAAAGATACTGTTAATGCCTTCACTAGCTCCAGAGTGATAAATAAGATCAAATTCATTAAGAGATATTGAAAACAGCGAGCTTAAAAATGATGTGGTCTCATTAATAAATTTTTTAGCTTTTTTTCCGCTTTGGTGCAATGAGGATGGATTGCCAAATAAAAAATCCCCTTTCTCTAAAAAGTTAATAACTTTAAAAGAGAGAGGGGATGTAGCATTATAATCAAAATAAAAACGACTACTGATTGATCTCTCCGATTGGATTTCTGATCGCAGAAGTCAAGACACCAGAAGAAGATTCAGCATTGTTAGACTGATTAAGACCAGCTTCAATTTCAGTTTCTTTTGACTTTCTAATTAGATCACCAAGAGAAGTTGTTGCTAAATATTCTTTCATGATAACACCTAAGTTCATGAAGTAGTTTTTTGAAAGATGAAACTCAAGAGAGTTTGCAGCTTCTGCTTCAGTTCCTACAATGTCTCTAGCTGGGTTAATGTTTTCACCAACACAGTCTAGTACGTCTTTTATAGTAATTTGGTCCATGTTGCGGGCTAAAACATAACCGCCACCTGGGCCTCTAACAGACTTTACAGCTTGGCCATTTCTAAGCTTTCTGAAAAGTTGCTCAAGGTAGTGTAGACTAATGTTTTGTCTTGTTGAAATTTCTTGTAGTCTTACTGGATTCCCATTTGAATGAGTAGTAAGGTCTAACATAGCTCTAACTGCGTAACGTCCTTTTGATGTAAGTCTCATTGGTCTTCCTCCATAAAAAATCCAATTGATCTGGCCTGCTTTAGATAAAATTCTTTAGAAATTGTGTGCCGTCTACTCGGTCATTCCTAGGAGATTGCTAATCCTTGCCTTCTCCATTGAAATAAATTCTAAATTCCATCAGAATCATTTCTATCTAGAATAGTATGACAATTAAACGTATTCGAAGTCAATCATCAAAATATTTTTTTTACATTGTAAGGTGTTGAAATTAAGCTAATCTTGAGCGTCGTAAAGCCATATTTTCTTAATAAAACCGATGAATTAGGTCTCTTGATTCATCGCTTTTTATTGTCTAAAAATAAATCTACAAAAGTATTTCAGTCGGTATTATTTGCCCTATTGAACTAGAGTTTTAGGAGTGTGAGATGGCGTGTTTTCTCGCCGGCAATATCAATTTTTAATTGAAAATACTTAAATTCATCTCCAATTATTCTTTGGAGTTCATAGAAGTATGGCATTCCCCACTCTATTAGAAAGTAATCTTTCTCTTCAAGATACATTGGTATTTCTAAATGAATAAGCTCTTCTTTTTTTTCAATTCGATAAAGATCTGCATGAACGATATTGTCGACTTCATTGATGATTGAATACGTTGGACTACTCACGGCTCCAGTGTCTAGAAAAGCTCGAGTAAAAGTCGTCTTACCTGCACCAATTGGACCATCTAAAATAATTACACAAGGTGGTTGTACTACTTCTTTAAGCTCAATCACCAAATTAGGGAGATCTGATTCTAAAACTTTTTTCCACGAACGTAATGAACTCATATTTTTAATCCAAATAAGCTATTTTTATTTCAAGGGATAATTTTCAAAACTAACCTTTAACGTTTTAACCGAATGAGCAAGTCCATGAAATAGAGCATGGCAAATAATCCAATGTCCTATATTATACTCTTCAAAAAGTTTAGACTCTAGCAAGGGTTTCACACTTTCATCTGTGAGACCATGACCTGCATGAGCCGCGATTTTATGATTATTTAAAAATTCTTTAGCGACTCTAAAATGGTCTAAATATTTCGAAACATCATCACCGTTGGCAAAAACTTTTGCAAATTCTCCGGTATGGATTTCTACTGCATCTATGTCGAGATCCTTTGCTCTCTCAAGAGTTTCCATCTTAGCTTCAAGAAATAAAGATATTTTTACATCCTTAAGCGAGCTTTTAATTTTTTTTACAGCTTCTTCAATGCGAATAAAGTTTGAATCATCTAATAAATCAAGTCCTCCTTCAGTCGTTTTTTCTTCTCTTTTTTCAGGGACGATACAAATCCACTCGGGAGCAGATGCAATGGCAATTTCTATAATTTCAGGATTTACTCCCATTTCAAGGTTTAAAGGCTTACCAAATCTTTTTGTAACAAGCTTAACCGCCTCCACATCGTAGTCTTGAATATGTCTTCGATCTTCTCTTAAATGAATCGTGATCTGATCAGCACCATTTAACAACGATACTTGTGCCGCATCAACAATACTAGGATAATCTTCCCCGCGAGCTTGCCTTAAAGTTGCTACGTGATCAATATTAACTCCCAAACGAGGAACAACTGCACTCATAGATTAGCTCCTAATATTTTATCCAATTTCTTTTGTAACTATTTCAATTAATTTTTGGCATTCTTCTTCAACTATTTCTGCAATATTACCTTCAACCATTACTCTCAAAAGTGGCTCTGTTCCTGAGTAGCGCAGTAACACTCTCCCTTTACCTGCTAATTTCTGCTCAGCCTCTTCTATCCCTTTTTGAATACTAGAAACACTCTCTAGAGCTGGTTTATTCTTAACAATTATATTTTTTATGACTTGTGGAAAAAGTTCAATTTCCGCCACTAAATCTTTTAGTGGTTTTTTAAAAAACTTCATCGATTCAATGAGCTTTAAAGCTCCTAATGAACCATCCCCAGTGGTTGAATGCTTACTAAAAATAATATGTCCAGATGGCTCTCCACCCAAAATGCAATTATGGGTACGCATATATTCTATAATATATCTGTCCCCCACCTTAGTTCGAACAAAATTTAACCCTAATGATTTTAGATAAATTTCTAACCCTAAATTACTCATTACAGTACCAACAACAGTATCGCCTTTTTTTAATTCTCCACGAGACAATAAAAGTTTTGCAAAAAGTCCAATAAGCTTGTCGCCGTCGATAATTGTCCCTTCTTCATCAATAGCAGTTAGTCTATCGCCATCTCCATCGATACAGATTCCAATATCAGCACGGTACTTTAAAACCTCAGCTCTTGCTCCTTCTGGATGAAGGGAGCCACAATTTTTATTAATATTTTCTCCGTTAGGATTTATTCCTAATGGAAAAACCTCTGCTCCTAACTCTTGAAACATCATTGGTGTCACTTTGTAACCAGCACCGTTTGCACAATCGAGTACAATCCTCATTCCTACTAAATCATAGTCATCTGATAATGCAGATTTCACTTGAACAATATAGCGACCATAAACTTCCTTCAATCTCTCAGCATTTCCCAATTGCGCCCCAATTTTAACAGGCATTAAATCAGGATTTAAAACCAATTTTTCAATTTCTAATTCGACTGAGTCTGGGAGTTTAAAGCCTTTGGCATCAAAGATCTTTATTCCATTATCTTGAAAATGATTATGAGAAGCAGAAATCATAACTCCAGCGTCCGCTCTCATAGAATGAGTCACAAAAGCGACACCTGGAGTAGGCAGCGGTCCAGTTAAAATGACAGATCCTCCTTGAGAGCAAACTCCTGAAGAAAAGGCCATCTCTAACATGTAACAACTTAATCTAGTATCTTTTCCTACTATAATAAGTGGTCTGGTATTACTTGGATTAATTGATTGAAAATAATGAGTAACCGCACGTCCTAAAGCCGTGGCAATTTCAGCCGTCATAGGATAAACATTAGCTGTTCCTCTTATTCCATCCGTTCCAAATAATTTTCTTTCTGACATATGTAACCTTTAAAAAAATTTGTTAACTACCCAAACCTTTATTTGACCCCTGTGCGCTTAGAAGTCAATAACTGGGTTCTATATTTTACTTTTACCTTAGAATTTTCTTCAAATTTTAGCCGTGAATCAAGCTCTGATAAGGAAACTGTAAAATTACCTTCATCTTTATTAAACATCGCAAGATTAACTGGAGCCGTCTCTAATCTTGATACTGATCGTAAAATTTCAATGGGACCAGAGATCATAAGATTTTGTGGCTCAATGCTTACATCCTTCACCTTACGATTAGCAGGAACATCCCCAATGTATTGTAACTTGACGGGGATTTCCATCATTACTAAGCGGTCTAATTCTATATTCATTTCCTTAGGCGAGATATCTAAAACTTCAACGCCAAATGGAACATTAATATCGCTGGTATAAAATTTCACTTTAAATTTTTTACCAGAAGATAAAAAATAAGGATTCAAATCCACATTTAGTTTCTCTTTGTTACTAAAAATATTTTGAATGAAAGCTTTAGAGCCTTTTATTTTTAAGCTCACTTCTTTCTCACTCAAGCTTGCGATGGTGAATCCCTTTGGAAGAATATAATTAATATTAAGTTTTCTTTCGATTTGAATTGGTTCACTATTTAATACATAAAACCAAAGTGAAACTGCAAAAAAAACGGCTATCAGCTTAAGTGAATGTCTTTGTGCTGTTTCGCGTTTCATTATTAGCGGACCATATCCTTTGTCTTAATCGCTCTTAAGCTCTCATCTAAACTTTCATTGCTCCAAATATGTCTCAGATATTGACCTAGTTCTTTTTCAGATTTACAGATATAAAAAATGCCTTCGACACATAGATTAATCTTACCAGTTTCTTCTGAAACGGTAACAACCAATGCATCAGTAATTTCAGTTAATCCTAAAGCTGCTCGGTGACGGGTACCTAAATGTCTTTCGATATCAAAATTTTTGGAAAGTGGTAAAAAACATCCCGCCGCGGAAAGTTTCCCATTTTGAATAATTATGGCACCGTCATGAAGAGATGAGCTGGATTCAAAAATAGAATAAATAATATCTGAATGAATGCGGGAATCAAGCCTTGTTCCGGTATTTACAAAATTTAGTAAACCATGAGTTCTCTCCACGACCAACAATGCTCCAATTTTTTCCCGCGATAAAGCCCCACAGGCTTCGACAATCTCGTCGATTTCAAGATCATGCTCGACTTTAGCAAATATGGTAAGGATATTTCTTTTTGTTCCAACAGAGGCCAGAGCACTTCGAAATTGATCCTGGAAAAGAACGACCACTATTATGAAAAAAGAATCAAAAAAATGGGCCAAAACCCAGTTGAGTGAGTAGAGCTTAAAAGTAATGCCCAACCAAAAAAGCACAAATAATACACCAAGCCCCACGATCATTTGGGCAGCTTTTGTCCCCCTTACAATCAGTAGTAATTGATAAATAAGAATCGTCACGATAAGAATATCGATTAGATCCTTAAAATTAAGATGTGTTAAAAATGTCGTTAAAAAAGCCACTTTTCGTATTCTCCACTAAGCGGCAGAAGCAAACTCATCGTCCTCTTTGAGAATTCTCATTCGCTCTTCCTCAGAAAGATTGAGAGATTTCAAAATATCTGTACTCATTAAAAGTTTTTTTCTAAGAGCCTCACGGCTTATTCCCATCTCTTTAGCAGCCTTTGATTTGTTGCCGTTGTTTCTTCTAATTTCAGCGTGAATCATCTCTCGTTCAATTAAGGCCATTCGATCTTTTAAAGAAATGGTATGATCGCTGACAAATGGAAGTTCCCCGAACATTCTTTTCTTCTCGGTGATATCGACAATAGGGGAAGCTAAATCCTGGATATCAACATCGGTAATGATATGTGCTTTTGGATTATAAAGAACCGCTCTTTCAATTGAAAGTTTTAATTCTTTAATATTTCCTGGCCAATCATATTTTTTTAATTTTTCCATTAATTTTGGAGCAAAAGACTTTAAGAGCAATCCTTGCTTTTTACATTCTACTTTTAAAAAGTAATCCACTAATAATTCAAAATCATCAACGCGTCTTCGCAATGGTTCGATAAAGACAGTGGCTTTCGCCAAGTATTCATAAAGTTCACGACTAAACTCTCCATTGGCCACCAAGACACCAAGATCTCTTGTCGTTGTTGCTATAATGCGCACATCTAAGCTGAATTTAGTATCGGATATATGACGATCTTTTATAATGCTCATTAATTTTTTCTGGGACTTCATCGGTAGTGCCCAAATCTCATGAAGATGAACAGTACCTCCAGCACAAGTAATCAACTTACACTCAGTTTCATCTGGCCCAAAAAGCATTTTCTCTAATTGATCGTAATCTTTGTCTTCACAATGAATAACTTCAAAACTCTTAAGGCCTCGCTGGCCTTCAACATGAAGAATTTTTGCATATAGAGACTTCCCTACACCTTTTTCACCATAAATTAAAACAGGTGCTTCAATATCTTTAAGTTTTAAGATCGTACTTCTTAAAGAAGCTACATGCGGGACTCGTCCAATAAAAGCATTTTTTCTGTCAATTGGGCCTGAAAATCTTCTAATGGTTGACTTGTCTGACATTGGAGTGAAATTGTAAAAAACAGATGAGAAAATAAGCGAGAGAACTTTCATGGTTTTTTCATCTTCAATAGTGAAGCGGTCTTCATTGCGTTTATTTAAAACTTCTATAACGCCAATGATTTTATCCTCGCGATTATGAATCGGATGACAAATAATAGACTTTGTTTCAAAACCAAATTTTTTATCAAAAGCTTCGTTAAAGCGCGTACTATCATGAACGGTATCAATATTGAGTGCTAGGCCGGTTGTAAAGACTGAACCTGCAATCCCAACACGGTAATCAAATTTCAATTGCTCTTTGCGTATCCCTAAAGCACAGACTGCTTCAAGTTCGTTAGTTTCTGTATTAATTAAAAACAAAGATGCTCTTTGGGCATTTAAAATACGAATCACTTCCTCAAGCATCGATTCAATAAATCCTTCTTTATCCCCAAAATGAGTGATATCTTTAAACAACGAAAGTAATAATGAGAAAACTTCGAAACCATCAGTTGCTTTTGTGTATCGCTCTTTAATAGCAGAATCGATAAGGCAGTCTTTTAAACGCTCTGAAGAAAAACCCATGATATAGTGCTCTAGAAATTTAGAAATACTTTTTTCTTCTTCAATTTCAACACCATAAATTATTTTTTGATCATCGAGGGATTGTGAAAAAGCCCTCACTACCTTACCCGTCAAATCGACATGATGCTTTTTATAATGGAGCGAAATCGTTAATTCTCTACCCACAGAAATCCGCTCTGCTGTGGCAAAACCAAATCCAGTTAAAGAAATATCTAATAACTTAGCATCATTTATGTATTCCACATTTCCTCGAGATCTCTCGATTTGTACAAGAAACCTGAGGTCGTCGGCTTCCTCAACAGGAATTCTGAATGATTGATAAAATTTGAATTCAGAAAAACTGGCCAGCATAAAAGACTCCTTCTAGATCTTTCGATTCTCTACAGTCTCATTCGGTCAAAATGATTAAAAACTTGAGAAATATGCCAACTTTAATTTGCAATCCCGAATTTAGAAAAGGTTCAGAAAAGGTTCCAGGAGACTTCAGGGGAAGCAATGCTTCCCCTGAAGTCTCCTGGAACCTTTTCTGGGCTTATTAATCAATAAGTACTTTTTTGGTGTTTGAGGCATCTGCGGATTTATCAGATTCAACTTTTGCCGCTGCCCCACTTTTTTCTTTTAGGTCATGAGCTATAGCATTATGGATAGCTGATTTAAATAGTTTCCAATATTGGGCCGAACGGGAGGGATCACTGGTTGGTAGCTCAAGCGTATAAGTAGGAATATCTCGCTCTTTTCCCGCCCAATTACCCAAGGATCCAGGAAAAAAAGGATAATTCTCAATTTTATAATCAGAAGCATCCTTGCTCATCTGAATCAGCAATTCGTGAGCCTTGGCTCCATCGACAAATCCATCGACAATGGTATTTGGTCCATCATAATCAAGCATAGTCAGAGGCGAGTGTACGGAAATAATTTTATCTGGTCCGTAGCGCTTAATAAGATTCATCTGAAAGACGACTTCCGGCTCACTATTAGCACTTATGCCTGGATTTCTTCTTTTGTCTTTTTTAAATTTAGTCATCCACAGTTTTCTAGCGTCGCGGGCCCAGTCTTTAGTTGGAAAATTTCGGTTAACATCTACTCCATGAGCATTGACTCGAGTGGGATGGACTTTAAAAAAAGCATCGGGATTTACTATAGGAGCAACAATCACTATTTTATTGGCAAAATCTCTTTTAGCTACTTCAGGATCGGCATAAGTAACTTTTAGATACTCCATTATATCAAAACAAAATTTAATTGGAGTGATTTCATCACCATGAACACCACACATAATAATGGAGACATCTTTTTGCTTGAAACTTGGTTTTTCTTCATCACTTATATCGCCAAAAACAGTCCAGGCCAATGGATCTCCCTGGACAGAATTCCGCACGTGAATCCAATCGTAAGATTGGCACTCACTTTTATCCCAACCAAATTTTTTAAATTGTAGATCTAATTTCTTGCAATAGCTGGCCATAGCAGAAGATAGAACGGGAATAGCCTTTGCATCTAATTCATTGGCACTAGTCTCTTTAGAGCCAACGGCAATGAAATAAATAACGCTTAAAGAAAGCACCAAGTGGTATATAATTTTAAAACGAATTAATTTCATATTATGATATTATAGCTGCTAAAAAACTAAGAATTCAAGTCTAAGAGTTCGTTTGAGAAAATTAACTATGCCTATTTTATCTAAAAATAAAATTATTTTAGTATCAAGCGAATCTACTGAGCTCTTCACCACTAAGAGATTGCTATCAGAGGGCCAATTACTAGGATTTGATCCCAAATGGCATTCGCCCTACCAAATTGGCTTTTCGTTAAATGTAAATCACTCGGATATAGTCGCTAAATCTGGGCTATATTTTCATCGCACAACGGGCATACGTTACGATGATTTTGATCTCATTGTTTCTCAACTGCACCAAGATTGGGGCTTTTTTGTTACTAATCCCATCGAGGCCCTTAAAAACTTAAGAGAAAAATCTCTTCAATCTCTCTTTTTTTATAAACATAATCTCTACTCCCCGCCCTCAATCTATTATCGAGGAGAACTTTCGGAAAAACTTTGGGAAGAAATAATAGCATTATCGATTTCACAAAAATATATTTTAAAAATGATTCGAGGAAATCAAGGAGTTGGAGTCAATCTCATCGAGGGACATCAATCCCTGAGGAGTTTATTAGAAACTTTTCATGCCATGAAAGATCAGAGATTTTTATTACAACCCTATATTGAACACAAAAAGGAATGGCGAGTTTTTGTCATAAATAATAAGGTGATTGGGGCAATCGAAAGAAGCCTTTCCTCCGAAGATTTTAGAGGCAATAGCAAACGCTCAAGCGGCAAATGGTTGAAGTCCATTCCTCAAGAAATGGAAGCCGAAATATTGAGAGCAACACAATTAAGTGGACTCGACTATTGTGGAATTGATCTTCTTTATTATCAAGATCAATACATGTTTTTAGAAATCAACCCTGTTGCAGGCTTTGAGCAATTGGAGAGACTGTCTGGATTAAATATCGCCAGAGAACTTATTATTCAAATTTATAAAGGAATATAATATGTCAGAAATGATAAAAAAACACTCACTCAATCTTACAAGTTTTCCAGTGGGCAATTATGCTTGCAACTGCTCAATTCTCTACTCAAGTGCCACAAAAGAAGCCATCATCATTGACCCAGGAAATGATCATGAACTTATTTTAAAAAAAATAAATGAATTGGGAATAAAAGTGAAAAGTCTTTTACACACTCACGCCCATTTTGATCATATTGGCAGATCTACCGAAGTAAGTAAGGCCACTGGTGCCACTATCCATTTACATAAGGGCGATCAATTTCTCTACGATATGCTCCCTCAACAAGGACTTTTTTTTGGACAACAAGTTGGCACACCTAAAAAGCTAGATTCCTATTTAGAAGAAGGTGAAATTTTTAAGTTTGATGATCCTGAAATAAATTCTTTTTTAACAACCCTTCACACTCCCGGGCACACTCCCGGCTCTTGTTGCTTTTACACAGAATATTTTGAAACTCCCCAACTCTTTGCTGGAGACACTCTCTTTATGCAATCAATTGGAAGAACAGATTTACCTGGTGGAGATAGTCGAATGATCATTAAATCTATAAAAGAAAGACTTTTAACATTGCCGGAAGAAACAAAAGTCATCGCAGGCCATGGACCTGCGACAAATATTTTTATAGAAAAAAAATCAAATCCCTTTTTATGCTAACTCTGGTGGTCTTGTTGGAAGTTGAGCTACTAGGATAATTGGGAAAATCATAAACACTGATCCAAAAATATATGGCGCCCAAGCTCCAAATTTATAATAAGCTATTGATGCCAATATCGGTCCGATCACTCTTGCCAAAGCTCCCATAGATCGAAAAATACCAACACTTCGTCCCTGCTCATGCGCTGGAGTATATAAAGTCACAAGAGAAGTTAGACAAGGCATAATCATCGATGATCCCACTGCTAGAAAGAATAATCCAGCATAAAGCATTGCACTTGAATAAGCTGTCGATATAAGAAGCAGCCCTGGAATAAGTGAAACCATTCCAATTAGTGACATTTTCTTTTCCCCAACACTTGAAGCTTTTCTTCTAACGACACCACCTTGAACGAAGGCAATGATAAAGCCGATATAAATGAAAATATAAGCATTTTGCAAAGATGTATAACCAAGTCTTTCTGCTGCCAGAAAAGTTAAAGTAAATTCCATCCCCGAAAATGCAGAGAGAAATAAAAAATAGCCAAAATTAATAATATTAATTGATGGATTTGGTAGAGGCTTAAATAGTTTAAAAATATTAGCACTTCTTTCTGTTTTAACAACACCTCGTTTTTCTGGTGGTAAACTCTCTTGAAACTTTCTCATTATCCAAACAGTATTGAAGAGAGAGAGACAAAAGGCAAACGCGGCCGGCATAGAAAAAGGATTTACTCCATAGGCGATTAAACTTGGATAAATTTTAGTTAAATCAATGAGAGATAAAATCCCCCCAAAAGCTGGACCAACTACAAAGCCTAGAGCAAAGGCTATCCCTATAATGGCCATTCCTTTTGATCGATTTTCTTTTGTCGTTACATCGGCCACAACGGCCGTTGCAGTTGAAATATTTCCCCCCATAATTCCATCGATAATTCGAGAGATGATTAAAAGAGTAAATGATCCTGAAAAAAACCAAAGTGCATACCCAATGGCAGCTCCGGCCATCGAACGAACCAGAATCGGTTTTCTTCCTATTTTATCAGACCAAGCTCCCCATAATGGAGCAGCAAAAAATTGAAGCCCAGAATAAATGGCCCCTAACATTCCACCAAAGAGTACGATACCTGAAAAGACACTGCTAGAGCTTGCCGTGTAATGAGAAATCGATTGGATTGATCCAAAGATGGCCTGCAAGTAAAAATTGTTGCTATCGACAGTTAAATAATGTTTGGCGAGGCTTGGAAAGAGCGGAAAAATAATGGAAAAGCCAACGAGATCCAAAAAGATGGTAAGTCCCACAATGTAAATGGACGATTTTGCTTCTTTAGAAAGCGGTGTTGATTTTTGTTTTAATTCTTTGGCACTCATTATTTCAAACTCCCGATAGTATTCTTTTTCAAGATAATAAAAATCTCTTGCAATAACTTCATCAGAAGCCAGGCATTGATTTTCCACATAGGCGGCAAAGTCGCGACACCAAGATTCATTATCATTTAAACACGGTATAAACAGTATGTCTCCACCATGTTCATGAGCTGTCTCTTTTAATTCAACGGCTAATTCATCTTGAGTTTCTAGGCAGTCGGCCACAAAACTTGGCGAATAAACGGCTAAGTTTTTTTCACCATTTTTCACTAAATCAATGACAGTATTTTCCGTGTAAGGAGTAAGCCATTCTTCCGAGCCAAAACGCGACTGAAAAGTCATGATGACATCGGTATGCTTAATTTTTTTTAGTCGCTCTCTTATGAGAAAAAAGGTTTCAAAACAGTGTTGATAATAGGCATCTCCTTTATCGTTGATTCTTCTTTTTTGGATACCATGAAAAGTAAGAAGCAATTTATGAATGTGAACACCCTCATTTTCAAATTTTTCTAAATATCTCTCTATTTGAGCGACACTATTATCAATAAATGCTTTTGAAGTATGAAAATTAGTCACGACACTGATTTCAGGAATCTTTACTCGTTTTTTAATTTCCCCACCTAAAGCATCAAGCCCCGAGGCGATGGTTGCTTCTGCATACTGTGGAAACATGGGAATCACTTTTAGTTTAGTGGCGGGATTAGGATCGGCTTCCCAGTCATCCCAAACGGCACTGACTCTAGGATCAGAAAGCAAAAAAGCATGATTAACTTCAACTTTAGACGAGGTTAAAAATCCACGGACTTTGTCAGTGAAAGCCTTGGTGATAGTGATTAAGGGAAAACTTTTGCCATCCCAAATGCGGGAGTAAAGCATGGCGGAGCGCTTTGGTCTAAAGGGTAGAACAAAGCAGTTCAGGATGATTTTCCAAACTATTGGATTAATATCAACAACCCTAGGATCGGCTAAGAATTCCTTTAAAAAGGACCTAACATCTTTGGTTGTGGGACTTTTAGGAGAGCCCAATTGGACGAAAACGACTTTTGTCTTACCCGTGCTATTTCTTACATTCACGTCTTTATTCCTTTTATTTTAAATGCTATAAGTAATACCAAAATGTACAAAGTTTAACTACACATATAAAGCGGTGGCGTATTTATGGCCTCAAAATTGGATCAGAAAAATCTTAGACAAGACAAAAAACTAAAAGGAAGAAATCCTAAAGAGTTAAAAGACTTCAAACTGGGTGAAAGTAAGACTGAATATCTTTTATCTTATTCACCTGAATTACTAGAGGCTTTCGACAATAAAAATCCTGGCAAGATTGCTTGGACCACTTTTATATGCACCGAATTTACTTCACTTTGCCCAAAGACTGGCCAGCCAGATTTTGCAAAAATTTTTATAAATTATATTGCCGATAAAAAAATGGTAGAATCTAAATCTCTCAAACTTTATCTCTATAGCTTTAGAAATCATGGTGATTTTCACGAAGATTGCGTGCAAAAGATATGTGATGATTTAACAAAACTCATGAAGCCTCTCTATTTAGAGGTAATTGGTGAATTTACCCCGCGTGGCGGAATTGCCATTTTTCCTTACGCCTCAACAAGTTCAAATAGTAAAAAATTTCAAGGCTTAAAAGAGAGTAGACTTATCAACTATGCACCTGGAAAATATTCCATGGATCTGGCTAAGCTTTACTAAAATAATTAAGGAGATCTTTATGGGAATCGGATTTACAGAAGGACTTTTAATCGCCGCCATAGCTATCCTCTGTTTTGGAGGAAAAAAAATTCCTCAACTTGGAAGAACGCTTGGAGAATCAATCAAAGGATTCAAAGAAGGCATGAAAGAAAATAATGATTCGTCTGATAATAAAAAATCTTAATGGCTAAATTTTTTTACTAGCGTAAGTACCAATGATTGATCCCTAGGGATTTGATCTTTTAACTCAAAGCAAGCATAGACCAGGTCTTCATACGAAATCGTCACACCCTTTTGTTTAAGCAACGTATCGGCATATCTTACGGCCCGGTCAACTAATTTATTATTACTTGCTCTCACCCATGTCATCAAATTAGATTCGTACCTCTCCATTCTCCCCATGATGATTGTAGATAAATTATTGAGTAGAATTTTCAAAACGAGATGAGTGCTCAAAAAATTTAAATCACCAAGACTTAATTGCAAATTGTATTCATTCAACGAAAAGCTAAGTGTGTTCACTTCGGCATCGAGATAAATTTTGAAGAAACTATGTGGAGCTTTTAAATACTGAGAGCGCAATTTGGGTAGCTCCTGGCTAAAATCAAAGCCCATCAATCTCTCATGAGTAGTTTGATCAGTGACTTCATCCCAGTGAAAAGTTCGAGGAGCCCGCCCTAATAATTCATTCCATGCCGATTGACTATTTAGGCATGTGGGAAAATATAAATAAGCCAACGCTGGATGCTTTAAATGTGATTGTTGGTTTTCAAAAGGGTATAAGCTAAATGTTGGCGAGCGCTCTGTAGTATCTGTTAAAATGCTAATGCCTAAGAGCTCATCAGTTTGGTAGTAAACATATTCCCCTTTTTTATAGGCGTCTGATTCGCTGATAATAAAGTTGGCTAAAAAATCAAAACTTGTATCATTTACAAATTTTATCATTAAATTGAGTTCATTTTTTATGCTTGAAAAATCTTTATCAAAAAACCATAAACATAAACCAACAGCATACATAAGTATGGTAGTGGCTTGCATCCGAGTCGATCCCGTTAGCGCCATCGGTCCTGTAGTAAGGTTAATTTTTTTTATTTTGGAATTTTCAATAACCAACTTAGAGCGCTTGGCCGTTTTTAATAAAACATCATCGGGATTACAGTAGAGAAAATAGGGGCATCGCGAACTAATTTCTAATGCAGCTTCCGTCGCTCCAATAACAAAAGGAGTCTCCCCTCCTTCAGTACAAGAAATAAGCATATCGCCTTCGCGAAATCCTAATTCTTTTAATTGTCTCTCTCCAAATTCAGGGTAATCTTCAAATTTTTCCACGGAGTGAATAAGGGCAACATCACCGCCGGCCATAAAACTAATTATTTTCTCACTTAGTTCTCGATCACTTTTATGCTGTTGTCGCCAAATTGTTTCAAGCGCTAGGGATAATCTTCCAGTGGCACCACAACCACAAAGAAATAGCCTACCGCCACTTTTAATTACATCAGAGACATCCTCTTGTAGTTTTCTTAACTCATTCACTGACAAATTAAGCCGCTCAAAAACTTCTCGATCAATCTCCTGAATACTCGAGATTGCCTTATTAATATTATATTTTGCATCGGAGGCAAGATTAAGTGTTTTGGGGTGAGGAGATTCAGTAGGCAGATTACCTAAGCGAAACTGAGAGGAAATCAAAAGAAATTCTTGTGCTTCATTAAGATTTTTATTTTGAAGATAATTTTGATCATTCATTTATTTGTACCAAGATTAGGTTTTTAAAATTCTAAATCTTTTTTTATCAGCTCGATAATTTCATCTACATCAAAGGGTTTTAATACTAATCGAGTGACTCCAAGGGATTTTACCATTGCTTCATCTTGGGTATTATCACCAGTTGCTAAATAAAATATTGGAAATAGTTGGTGCCCTTGTGGTTTTATTTTTTTAAAAAGCTCAAGGCCACTCATTCCCGACATTTTAGAATCAGATATAATGAGCTTAATAGATGAATCTTGTTGATATATACAGATAGCGACTTCTGCCGAAATGGCAGTCTGGACCTCGAAGCCCTCTGCTTCTAGTAAATCTTTATAGATCTCTAATAGCTCAACTTCGTCATCGACAATTAAAATTGTATTTTTTTTATCGGGCACTATATTCTCCAATATATTTGAATTTATTTTACTCGAATACAAATTTTAAAAAAGAAGTTTTGAGGATTCTTGAAAATTTGAAAAAAAAAAGGTGGAGAAGCCCACCTTTTTTGTCGGACTTGATTTTTTGACTTATTCAATAATTTCTAAAACAGAGCGCTTCTTTAATTTTGTCGAAGCTGCATTCAGGATCGTTCTAAGTGAGCGTGCAGTTCTTCCCTGCTTGCCAATAATCTTTCCCAAATCTGTTTTATCTACTTTAAGCTCTATTACAGTTGTTTGCTCGCCGACGATTTCATTAACGTGAACCTCCTCGGGCAAATCAACTAAAGCCTTACTTATATAAACGATAAGATCTTTTAATTCACTCATAGTTGCTCCAAAAAAACTAAAACTAAAAACTAGTTAATAGCTATTTTTTGATTTCTAAGAAGTGTTCTAACTGTATCTGAAAAAGTTGCTCCTTTAGACGCTAGGTCTTTAAGGCGGTCTACTTTTACATTTTTTAATGAATTAGCGTCATGTGGATTGTATTGCCCTAATTTTTCAAGAAATCCACCGTCTCTTGATTTACGAGAATCAGTTACCACAATTGTGTAAACAGGATCATTTTTTCTTCCACCGCGTGAGAGTCTAACAGTTAACATCAATATCTCCTAAAATGTTTCACTATGAATTCTAATATTTAAAAAAAACAGTTTAAAGTAAATAAATCAAACGGGTTAATTAGTCAATGCTAAAGTGCTCCTTAGGCTTAGCATCCCAAAATCTAAAAGTAGCCCTTACCCCATGGCCCTTTACTGCCTTTTTTCTTTTCTTTTCCGAAAGGGTTTTGCTGCCCTGCGCTTGGTCCATGGCGAAAACCTTTCTGGGGCCCCATTCCTGGAAATCCTGGCATTATACCGCCATTCATCATCGAGGAGAGCCCGCCCATCATTTGTTCCATTTGCTTAAACTTGGCCAAAAAGTCTTTCACCGCATCTTCAGTCGTGCCAGATCCTTTAGCAATACGCTTTAAACGAGATTCCTTGATCACTTTATAGTTATCTCGTTCCTCTTTGGTCATAGAAGAGATAATGACCTTCATGCGCTTCATTTCAGTTTCTGCAGGGCTTAGATCGCCAATCTGGCGAAGCATGCCTCCCATACCTGGAATCATTTTTAAGAGAGAAGTCATAGAACCCAGTGAGTTCATCATTTCCATTTGCTTTAAAAAATCGTTCACTGAAAACTTTCCTTTTTGGAAATTTTTCATCATTGATTCGGCATCACTTTCGTTGATATTTTCCTGAGCTTTTTCAACAAGGGAGAGAACGTCTCCCATATCGAGGATTCTTTTGGCCAGGCGATCGGGATGAAATAGCTCGAGGTCTTTCATTTTTTCGCCCATAGAAACATAACGAATGGGCACACCGGTTACATGGCGAATAGAAAGGGCGGCTCCCCCCTTGGCATCAGAGTCCATTTTTGAGAGAACTATCCCCGTGACCCCAATGGCCTCGTGAAAAGTTTTTGAAACATTCACGGCTTCTTGGCCTGTCATCGCATCGGCCACCATAAGAACTTCTGGTTTATAACTCTCCAGAGCAGATTTAACTTCTTTTAATTGCCCCATTAATTCTTCATCAACGTGCAAGCGCCCGGCGGTGTCTATGATGACGACATTTTTATGTAATTTTTTAGCTTCTTCCATAGCGGCTAAAACTAAATCTTTTGGGTGAAGTGAGAGATCGGAATCATAGCAATCGACATCAATTTGTTTTGCTAAAGTTTGAAGTTGAGCCTTGGCCGCTGGTCGGAAAGTGTCGGCTGGAACAAGCAAGACATCTTTTTTCTTTTTGCCTTTTAAGTGCAAAGCAAGCTTGCCAGAAAAAGTGGTTTTCCCTTGTCCGTTTAATCCAACAATCAAAATAGGAACTATTCCCGCACGGTCTAAATTGAGCTCTTCGTTGGCGTCTCCCATAATCGAAGCGAGTTCGTCGTGCATGATTTTTATAAATTGCTCGCCTGGATTAACACCTTTAATAACTTTTTCACCTAAAGATTTTTCTTTAACGGCGTTAACGAATTCTTTAACAACTTTAAAATTTACATCAGCTTCCAAGAGGGCTGTACGCACTTCTTTGAGCGTCTCTTCAATATTTTCTTCAGTTATTTTTGATTTACCCTGAACATACTTAAAGGCATTTGAAAATTTTTCACTAAGAGTATCAAACATTAAATTTTCCTTTGATAATTTTTTTACAATCATCGAGATTAAGCGCTGTATAATCTGCTAACTGTGAGTATTTTTCTACAGTATTTGCATTATTCCAGCAAGCCGCAACGACCTCAATACCAAAATCGTGGGCCCCTTGAAAATCCCCAGGGCTATCGCCAATATGAAGACAATCAAGCTTGGAGAAGCCTTGAGTAAGCTTGGCTAGCCCCGCTGGATGAGGCTTAGGTGCACCATCGTCATAGCAATAAATCTGCGAAAAGTATGAGAAGATTTCTAGGTGATTAATAATCTCCAAAGTTGACCGCCGAGGCCTGGCCGTCCATAGGGAGAGCTTAAAATCTTCTTTAACCAAAAATATCAGTAAGGCTTTAATACCAGGAAAAAGCTCAACAACAGGCCCTTCGGTGTTCACCAAGGTGCCATCGTGATCAAAAATAATATGACCTTTATATATTTTATCACTCATTCATTGTCTCGTTGACTGCAATATTGATTCTCTGCTAGATAAGTTGTTACGCAAGCAAGTGAGTTTTTAATGACAGATAATAATGCCCCATTGAGCCTAGAACTTCAAAGGAAAATTGATCTTTTGAAGCAGAGAAGAAAGCCTATTGAATTGGGTTCAATCACTTTTGACTCTCCACTACTTTTAGCTCCTATGTCGAGCATTGGTACTGCTCCTTTTCGCTTACTGATGGAAAATCTAGGAGCAGGAGGAACTGTTAGCGAGCTGATTTCTTGTCACGGGATTAATTACAAAAATATCAGAACAAGAGATATGTTGAAAATTGACCCTCGAGAAAAAAATGTCGGCCTACAATTATTTGGTGAAAATCCCGAAGCCATGGCCTTGGCCGCAAAAGTGACCGAAGAATTTGGCCCAAAATTTATCGATATTAATATGGGTTGCCCAGTAAAAAAAGTTGTTGGCACTGGAGCAGGCTCTTCTTTGTTAAAAGATACCTCAACTCTTGGGCACTTTTTTTCAACCATTAAAAAATCCATCTCAGTGCCGCTTTCAATAAAAATACGTCTCGGCTGGGATCACGATTCTATTAACGCTATGGAAGTTATTCATATTGCCCGCGAAGAAGGAGTTGAGTTTGTGGCCGTTCATGGACGCACGAGAGCTCAACAATACACAGGCAAAGCAAACTGGGAACTCTTAGAACAATTGGGTGAAAAAGCTCCTTTAGATATTATTGCAAACGGTGATTTACATACCGTTAGCCTCGTTCGTGAAAAAATGAAGACCTCAAAATGTACGGCCTTGATGCTTGGAAGAGGTCCTCTTAGAAATCCTTTTTTATTTTTGGAACCTTATATTAACGAAGGCGAAGAAATCTTTTTTACGCCGGAAGATCATTACGAAATAGTAAAAAAACTGGTTGAATACTCTCGCCTTTACGCTTTTACTGATCACACACTTTTAGTCTCAATTAGAAAACATATTATCTGGCTAGCAGCAGGCTACAATAATGTCAGTTATTTTCGCGATATTCTATTTAAGACGCCAGAGCTCTCAGAAACTCTGAAGATCACAGAAGAATTTTTCTGCACCCAAAAAGATAAACGCAAGCGCTTACAAGATCACGATGCATTTATGACCTCGGGACATGGTTAATTGCCGAATGCCTTAATTTTTTGGCACTAACTTCATCGCAAAGCTTAAGCTCACACAACATTTTAGTAAAATACTCAACCAACCGATACGATCAAGGTAATCTCTCTTGAGGCTATTTCTATGAAGTATGTAAAATTTATGTTGGCCCTCTTAGTCTGTTATTTAATGGATCACTTGGCATTCGCCGAAAGTGCAAGCAAAACTGCTTTTGCCTTTGATAGAGAGAATTTTTGTGCTGAAGGTGCAGAAAAAAAAATGATCAATTTAGACAACTTAACCAAAGGCGATGTTGAAAAAATCGAAGGATTGAAAGCAAAAATAAATGAGCTCGAGGCCAAGAAAAAAATCCTGTCAGACATGCAATCATTGCGCGATGATTACCTTAATGCCTTTGAGGCAATTAATTCCGAAGCTGAAAGAGCAAAATACGGCCAGAAGGCAAGAAAAGGATCTATTTCACAATTTAAAAAACTACTTAATCAAAGCTTAACCTTAAATGCAGTTTCCCTACTACTTAAAGAGAGAGTTCAACAACAAGATTTCTCCAATACT
>CANFNL010000002.1 GCA_947448205.1 Bacteriovoracaceae bacterium | reverse complement strand
TTTTGTACATCTATCACTGAACAACTACCGGCAGACATTGGCAAATTCTTTCATTACGGAGTAACTTCTTCGGATATAATCGACAGTGCTCTAAGTCTACAACTAAAGGAATCATTAGAGGTAGTCTTCAAATCACTAGATCAATTCTTGGAAGCGCTAAAAACGCGTGCCTTAGAAACAAAAGACCTTATGACTTTAGGTCGCTCACACGGAATGTATGCAGAGCCAATGAGTTTTGGGCAAAAACTTCTTGGGCACTACGTGGAATTCAAGCGAAGACGAGAGGAACTAGAGAACTTTTATAAAAATGAACTGACAATTCAGCTCTCGGGCGCTGTAGGAAATTACACTATACTAAATCCTGACATTGAAGAGAGTGTGGCCAAAAAATTAGGAGTGAATGTTGAGGATGTATCTACCCAGATTATTCCTCGCGATCGAATTGCAAAACTCATCTCGATCACTTCTCTCTTAGCAAATGCCATTGAACGACTTGCAGTCGAAATTAGGCATCTTCACCACTCAGACGTAAATGAAGTTGCCGAAGGATTTCGGGCCGGTCAAAAAGGCTCATCAACCATGCCTCACAAAAAAAATCCTATTGCATGCGAAAACTTAACTGGCCTTTCTCGCTTCCTTCGTTCACACCTTAACATTGCTCTGGAAAATTCAATTCTTTGGCATGAACGAGATATCTCTCATTCAAGTGCGGAAAGACTCTATCTCCCCGATCATTTTGGAATAATCGTTTATGCTCTTGATCGATTCACATCAACTCTCAATCTCTTAGAAATTGATTGGAAAATCATTGAAGAAAAGGTTTTAAATCATACTCATTATCTCTCAAGTTATTATTTACATTTTCTCATCGCCCACTGTGAATCAATGACTAGAGAAGAATTATATACAATTATTCAAGCAGCCTCTTTTGATTTAGAAGCAAAATCTAATCCACTCAAATACAAATCATTTATCCAAAATGCTTTGATGAATAAAAAAATCGAATTAAACTTACCTGAAGTCACAGCAGAAGGATTAAAAGAGATTTATCTAAAATCGGTGGATCATATTTTTAATCGAGTCTTGTAATCAAGGGTTTTGAAATACAAGTCATTAGTTAGCAGTAAAAATAGCAGAACCCACGCGTATATAGTCTGAACCACACTCGAGGGCAATTTTATAATCTTGGCTCATTCCCATGGAGAGCTCAACTTTGAACTTGAGATTTCGCGCCCTCTCGATTCCTAAGGCAATGGCCGCAAGATCCTTAAAGCATCTAGAGGCTTCTGATGCAAAATCATCCGTACGAATCGTCCCCATAGTCATTAAGCCTTGAAATTTGAGCTTTGAGCTTGATGATCTTGATAAGAGAAAATCAAGAGCTAAATTGAGTTCTTCAGCGCTTTCAAAACCTGATTTTTCTTCTTCGTGAGAAGTATTAACTTGAAAAAAAATTTTAAGCTCAGTGCCTACAAAATCTTGTTCACGTTTGATGATTTCTTCTAAAAGCTTAAGTGAATCAATTGAATGAATGGCATAAAGATTTGGAATTTTTAAAAGATCACGCACTTTATTTGTTTGAAGATGCCCTATAAAATGCCACTTCACTTTTTTTAAGTTATTGGCAAAAAAGTAATCAGCTTTTTCTTTTAAATCTGCTACTCGATTTTCACCAAAATCAAATTGATTGGCAGCGTAGGCTGCCACCAGATCTTCAATAGGAGAATATTTAGTGACAGCAACGAGATTGGCATTTTTAATTTGTTTTTTTATGGCCACTAAATTTTTGGCAATTTCAGTCTTTTTCATTGAGCTTTTTTTTAAATCTAAACTTTGCTTCAATTTCAACGTCGTACTTGTCTAAAATATCAGAAGCAATTTTTGATGCATCTACTTTGGTTAAATACGATTTTATTTCTTCTCTAATACCGTTGGTAAAATCTTCTTTAGCACCTTTGGCATTTTGAACAAGGCCAGTAATTATATCTTTAGGAAGTGGCAAGTCTTCTAAAATCTTTTTAACTGACTCTTCAGTCATGAATGCGGCGCCAACCCCCACTGAGACTACCTTCTTAATCATATCTCCAATTGGTGAATCTTTTTTTTCGCTCATAATGCCTCTTAATCTTTTATTTTTTAGCTCGTTTAAAAAACGACTCCATCATGATTGGTAAATTTTTACTGGTCAAAGCGCTTAAAACAGAACTTGGGGCAAACATTTTAAAATCAATTTCTAAAGAATATGTCACTTCTGTTTTACCATTTCCTAAATCTTTAAGTTTCCAGCTACCATTATTTTTCTTAAAAAGATCTCCAGAGTCTAATGTCCAAGAAATATGAGTTGGTTTTTCCTGCTTAATATTAATTATATATTTAAAACTTTTGATCATATTAAGAGAGTATTCAACTTTGGCAGCAGTATCGTTTTGAGAGAGAACTTTTATAGCACTTACGCCTTCGACAAAATCGGGGTACTTACTATAGTCAGTTATAACATCATAAAGTTTATTAATTTCAACGTCGACAACTTCAGTTCTTTCTGCGCTGGCCATACAAATTTCTCCCTTAAAATATGTTATGAAACTCAATAATAGTAAAAAAATAAATTTAAGCATTTCAAATTAGTAACGTGGCTTTGTATCAAATCTATGTTCAGCTTCAATATGCCGAACTGTTCCCGAAGATGATCTCATCACAATGGAATGAGTGATTGCGCCCCAGGCTTTAAATTGAACACCTTTTAAGAAATTTCCAGATGTCACGCCTGTTGCTACAAACATCACATTGCCTTTGGCAAGGTCATCAATTTTAAAAACTTTTTTGATATCACTCACACCCATTTTTTTAGCTCGAGCAATTTCTACGTCATTTCTAGGTTTGAGAATTCCTTGAAAATCTCCTCCCATACAACGAAGAGCTGCAGCGGAAATAACTCCCTCAGGAGCTCCACCGATACCAAAGAGAATATCAACACCGGAATTGGGACTACAACAAGCAATTGAGGCTGCAACATCACCGTCACCTATAAGCTGAATACGAGCACCTGCATCGCGGACTTCTTGAATAAGCTCTTTATGTCTAGGACGATCAAGAATGACTGCCGTTAAATCGGCAATACGACATTTTTTAGCGTCGGCCAGTCTTCGTAAATTTTCTTTTGGAGACTCATTAATGTCTATTAAGCCTCGGCCTTCAGGTCCACAGGCAATTTTTAACATATAAGTATCTGGGGCGTGAAGAAAGTTTCCCTTCTCAGCAATGGCCATAACAGAAATAGAATTGTATCCACCAGTAGCACAAACAGTTGTCCCCTCTAAGGGATCGAGAGCAATTTCTAATTCAGCTCCTCTGCCCATTCCAACTTTTTCTCCAATATAAAGCATGGGCGCTTCATCTCTTTCGCCTTCGCCTATAACCACCGTGGCATCGCATTCGACAGAATCGAGCATCGCCCGCATCGCATCTACAGCGGCTTGATCAGCTGCTTTTTCGTCTCCTCGTCCCATAAGGCGAGCAGAAGCTATTGCGGCCATTTCTGTAACGCGAACGAATTCTAGTGCGAGGTTGCGGTTCATCGTAATATCTCCCTAAAAATAAAAAAAAGTAAGATGAAGCAATTATAGAAGGGATTAATTCAACTGTTAAGTTTTATCCACCGAGCTTGTAAACTAAAAATTCACGCGCTTCCAGGGGCAAGTGATCGATATTAATTTTTTTAACAACGCCTAAAGCCATCTCCACTTTTAACTCCACGGCGCCTTCATCAATTTGAAAAACAAATTCATCTTCGAGCGAAAGTGGAGTGTCTAAATCTCTTTGAGTCATAATGCGTCCAGTGCGAAGGCCAACTCCTTCTTCCCACTCAATAAAATGCTCCATCATCAGGATTTGAAAGCGTGAAATGCCACTTGAAACATGCTCCCAAACAAATATTTCTAACACCCCATCGGCCTTGAGCCAATATTTCAAATTATTGGGTAAATCTTGAGTTAGATCATTTTTATGAAGTGGTTTAATATGCGAAACAATATTTTCAAAAGAAAGAAAATTTCTCATTTTCTCTTCAAAACTAATACTAGAATCAAAAGACATCCCAATGCTCGCTTCTCTCACCCATTGGATTTTTCCTTTAACCTGCACACTTAAGCCTCTCCATTGGAGGTTTCCTAGAATATTAGAGCCAGCTATATAGTTATGAGTGCCATCTTTGACTGACATTTGCATTCCTGAAAGCGAGATATCTTTAACTTCAAAAATTTTTTTTGAAGACGCTTCAATACTTATATCTTTTGACTCTTCTTTAAAAATCATAAAACCGAAGGGAAATCGTGGAAAAACTCTTTTCTCTAATTCCTGATAATCAGTTTTGATTAAACTAAGGTGCCTTTCCATAGATTCTCCTCTTTAATAATTTTTTTGAAAGCTTTCATCTATTAGGTTAAAATAGAGTTCAATTATATATAAAAAGGAAAAAAATGGATCTTGAGCAAAATGTACCGCGAACCCACCATCCAAACGAGTGGGAGATCGACAATTTACCCAATCGTTTAACGATGCTTCGGGTGATATTAATTCCGATCATTTTACTTTCACTTTTTTTTACACTCACTCAACTTGCTTGGGTTATAAAACATACAAAATTGCTCAATTATATAGCGGCCTGGACTTTCGTAGCAGCATCTGTGACAGATTTTTTTGATGGATTCATTGCTCGCAAGAAAAATATTGTTACAGTCTTTGGCTCTTTTCTTGATCCAATCGCCGATAAATTTTTAGTCATCTCCTCTCTCATTATGCTCTTGGCGCTTAACCGAGTACACGTTCTCATTGTTCTAGTGTTAGTTTTAAGAGAAATGTATATTACTGCCCTTAGATTATTAGCGATTGAAAAAGGCTTGAGTGTTCCGGTAGGAGCTTTAGGTAAATGGAAAACTGCTAGCCAGATGGTGGGGATTCCTTTTTTGATGGCCAATGATATTCCCTTTGGAATCAACATGCCACTTTTAGGGACAATTGCCATTTATTTAGCCACTTTATTCTCCCTTTATTCGGCATTGGAGTATTCAGTGGGATTAATAAGTAAAATAAAAAAAATTAGAAAAGAAATTAAAAAAAAGAAAAAAGAAGCCAAAGCACAAAGGATTAATCTTGAATAGTTTAAGTGGAAAAATCATTTTAGTTACTGTCTCTGGTCCCGATCGTCCTGGAATAACAGCTCGCCTAATGAAAATTATCAGCGAATACACTGTAGAGATTTTAGATATGGGCCAAGCTGTTACTCATGGCCTACTCTCCTTAAGTTTTGTTTTGGGTATCCAACCTGATGATCAAAATTCAAATGGAAATGTTTTAAAAGATTTATTATTTGAAGCCAATCTTATGGGATTAACCCTCAGTTACAAAGTTGTCGAAAAACAAATCAGTACACCTGAAATGGATGGCGAGAAATTTATCGTCACATGTGTCTCTCCTACTACTGTGACGGCTAGTTTTATTGCCGACCTGGCCCTTATTCTTGCAAATTTTAAAATAAACATTGAACGAATCGATAAAGTGTCTCCTCGCGAATTTTCATCAATGGAAGTCTCTACTTCAATTCCAAAAAATTTAGAAACAAAAATGTTAAAGGAAGATTTGATGAGAGTCTCCACAAAACATAAAATCGATGTAGCCTTTTTAAAAGATAATGTTTTTAGAAGAAATAAAAGATTAATTGTTTTTGATATGGACTCTACGCTTATTCAGACTGAAGTCATTGATGAGTTGGCTGAACTGTGTGGTGTAGGTGAAGAAGTACGCACAATTACCCATAGAGCGATGAATGGTGAAATCGATTTTGATGAATCACTAAAACTTCGTGTTTCAAAATTAAAAGGTTTAGAAGTCTCACGCATGCAAGATATTCTGGATAAACTTCCCCTTACTCAAGGAGTGGAAGAGTTCATCAAAACGATAAAAAGCCTTGGATATAAAGTAGCGCTAATTTCAGGTGGTTTTAATTTTTTTGCAGATGCCTTAAAAGCTAAGCTAGGACTTGATTACTCTTTTGCCAACGAATTAGAAATCTCCAAAGGACTCCTCACTGGAAATGTTACTGGAACAATAGTCAATGCTAATCAGAAAGCGATTCTTGTAAAACTCATCGCTCAGCAAGAAAATATTTCACTCGAGCAAGTTGTGGCCATTGGAGATGGAGCCAATGATTTACCAATGCTAGCAACCGCCGGATTGGGAATTGCTTTCCATGCTAAAGATGTCGTTCGAAGACAAGCTCAACAGCATTTAAGTCATGGGCCTATGACTTCCATTCTTTATTTTTTAGGTATTCCCGGCCCCGCTAATCACTAGAAGGATTTATTATGTTAAGAGAGATACTCCAAAGTAAAATACATAAGGCTACTATAACTGAAGCTGATATTTCTTATATTGGAAGTATCACTATTGACCAAGATCTACTGGATCGCATCGATTTATGGCCTGGACAAAAAGTTACGGTTGTCAGCAATACTAGTGGTAATCGACTTGAGACTTATGTTATCTCAGGTCCTAGAGGCTCTGGTTTGATTTGCATGAACGGAGCAGCTGCTCATTTAATTAAAAAAGGTGATGAAGTTATTATTTTCAGCTACGCTTTGTCTGATAGACTTATAAAACCTAAATGCATATTAGTAGACTCACACAATAAGTACGTTCAGGATTTGTAATATATGTGGCATGAAAAAAAGATTGTCCTAAAACTTGATAAAAATGAAGATCGTTTTCCAATTGAAGTCTTAAATGTATGGGATGTGACTAGCCTTGAAATTATTGGCGGCAAAATTACATATTTTCCTGAAGATATTTGCGTATTAAAAAAACTTAAATCTCTAAGTATTGTTTCAACTAAAATTACACAAATTCCCAAAGAAGTTTTTCAATTACCAGAGCTCATTTATCTTAATTTAAAAAATAATCAAATTTCATATCTGCCTGATTTAGCAATTAAATCAAAATTAAAAACACTTATTTTGAGCAGAAACCAATTAAGCTCAGTTGAAAAAACAATTCCAGCATTCCATAAACTTCAAACTCTGGATCTTAGTCATAATCTCCTCACTGAAATCCCTAACCAATTTTATTACTTAAAAGAGTTGAGTAGACTTAATCTCGATTCAAACAAATTAAAGAAGCTACCACCCTTTTTAAAAGATATAAAATCCCTAACTCATTTATCTGTTGAAAATAATTTTTTCTCCAATGATGTAAAAAATAAAATTGAAAGTGATTTCAACATTAGTCTAAATCCAACTTTAATTAAATAAGCTGTCTATTTAATCAAATCCTAATGCGGGCATCGGCTTTTCTCAAACGCTCCGTGAGAGTGTGCAGAAGTGCACTAAACCATTTGGGCATTCCTGCCATTGTCGACTCAAATTTCTCTAGAGGAACTTGAATAAGTATTGCATCAGTCATCGCCTTCACTGTTGCCGAACGGGGCTGCTGGTCTAAAAAAGACATTTCACCAACTAATTCCCCAGTCATTATGCTTCCAATCTGATGTTCTGCATCGCCTTTTCTTTTAAAAACGGCGAGAGTACCCGATTGAAGATAATACATTTCAGTACTGGCTTCCCCTTCACGCATAAGATATTCACCTGCCATCAAGCGGATAGTTTCAGACATCAACATCTCCATATAATCTATTTTCTTTTAACATTAACATAAGTAGCACTGAGATCAAGTCAGTGCTACTTTGAGAATTAATTTAATATCATTTACTGAAACATTACATGACTATTTTGATCTGCAGTCCAATGAGCAATCAGCTCTCCAGATTGCAAATCACCAGATAAAATTTTACGCGAAAGGGGCCTTGTAATCATCTGACCAAAAACAGATTGCAAAGGTCTTGCTCCAAAGCGAGGATCGTAGCCGCGCTTGCCAATTTCAAAATAGCATTCTTCATCAAGGACAATATGTAGATTTTTTGCTTCTAATCTCTGATTGAGCATTAAAACCTGTTTATCAATAAGATTTTTCATAATTGACTGATCGAGGGCCTTGTAACTTAAGATACTATCAAGTCTTCCTAAGACTTCTGGTTTAAAGTCTTCTTCGATATGTTGAGAGTTCGTAGTGATGAGAATTATAGTATTTTTGAAATCTATAGTCCTACCTTTATTGTCAGTTAATCTTCCATCGTCTAAAATCTGCAATAAAATATCGGAAAAATCTCGGTGTGCTTTTTCTACTTCGTCAAAAAGTAAAACAGCGTATGGCTTTCTTCTTATGGCCTCTGTAAGCACACCACCTTCTTCATAGCCGACATAACCAGCTGGTGCACCAATAAGTTTTGAAACAGAGTGCTTTTCAGAAAATTCTGAAAGGTCAAAACGAATAAGATTATCTTCTGTGCCAAAGAGAAATTCAGCAAGAGCTTTTGCCGTTTCTGTTTTCCCAACACCAGAGGGACCTTTCAATAAAAACGATCCTAATGGTCTGGAGGGGTCACTTAATCCTGCATGGGCAGTCACCAAAACTTCAGCTATTTCATGAAGAGGATTGGCTTGCCCAAAAACACGTCCATTTAAAAAATCTTCTAATCCTAAAATATTTTCCTGCTTAGATTTTAAAATTTTTTCGATTGGAATACCTTTTTGTCTAGAAATCACACTTGCAATATCTTTTGTTGACAAAACCCAATCCAGTGGTGAGGATTCTATTTTTTGTTCTAACTCAGGAATTATTGAGTACTTTAATTTAGAAGCCGCCTCATAATCTTGTGTTCTTTGAGCCTGTTCCAATTCAAACTTATAGCGCTCGAGTTGATGCTTGATTTCTGAAACTTGTTTTAAGCTAAAGACATCTTTTTCCCATTTTGTTTTCTCAATGGTAAATTCTTTTTCTAATTCTTGAATCTCATTTTCTATATCACTATTTTTTGCTTGGGATTTCGAATAGATTTTCTTAGTTCTAATTTCTGCTTCCAGCTCCACCAGATTGGCCGGCATTGCTTCAGCAGAAAGTTTTAAAGCTGATGAAGCTTCGTCGATAAGATCGATTGCTTTATCGGGGAGATTTTTATCAGTAATATACTGAGTAGATAAAAAGACAGCATTGTAGATAGCGTCGTCAGAAATTTTAATTCCATGATGGATCTCCATTTTTTCTCTTATTCCCATAAGTATCTCAATCGCATCTTCTTTTGTCGGCTCATCGACAGGAACCGATCTAAATCGACGATCTAGGGCAGAATCATTTAGTATATATTTTTGATATTCCTCTGGTGTTGTGGCCCCAATACAATGGAGCTCTCCACGGGCCAGAGCAGGCTTTAGCAAGTTGGCCGCATCCATAGCACCATCAGTTCGCCCAGCTCCAACTAGCTGATGAAGCTCATCAATAAATAATACCGCCTGACCTTGCTGAGCTTTGATAAATTTCAAGAGTGTTTGAAGTCGCTCTTCAAATTCACCACGGTATTTAGTTCCGGCCATTAAAGATCCCATCTCCAACGAGTAGACAATTTTGCCCTCTAGTACATCTGGAACTTTTCCCTTAACAATCGCGAGGGCCAGTCCTTCTACAATAGCTGTCTTCCCAACACCTGCTGGACCAACGAGCACAGGATTATTTTTTCCTCGCCTCCCTAAGATTTCCATCACAGCACGAATTTCTTTTGAACGTCCAATGACTGGATCGAGTTTTCCGCTTTCAGCAAGTTCATTTAGGTTGATGAGATAATTTGGTTTTTCAAGGACTTCATCAGCGTTTTCAGCTGAGAGAGTATTATAGTCGACTTTAAACTGAGGAATGATTTGGGCCAAGTATTTTAGTAAATCTTTTTCACTGATTTCCGATCGGCCATTTTGAATAGCGTGTGACGAAGCATAAGTTAGCCATTCAGAAAGTTTAGATGAAGCTCGCAACTGGTCTATCTCCATTTTAGATTTCACAGAAGCAATAAGATCTAAAAGCTTATCTAAATCCTTTGAGTATTTCTTTAGTGCACGAGATGAATAAGACTGAGGATTGGCGATTAGTCCAAAAATTAAATGCTCAGGACAGATTTCTGTATGCTTTCTTTTGTGAGCTTCACCTTGAGCTATTGAAATGGAGCCCTCTACGATGGAGTCAAATTTATTCATAAATATATCTCCTTATAATAAACGCTGCTAATCATTTACTCATAAAAAGATGGTATTGAATTGGATTATGTCAAGATTTGGGAGTGTGATTGGCAAGAATTTTCAAAACTCGTTCTTGAAAGATAGCTTCATCAAAGGGTTTGACCAAAAAGGTTTTCACACCTTTTTCCAAAACTTTTGAAATGATTTCTTTTTCTAGAGTTCCAGAGACTATAAGCACACTTGATTTGGTATTGAGGTGCCCAGGTTCAAATTCACCCAAAAGATCAAGACCAGATTTTTTGGGCATATTCATATCAAGTAGAATGAGTGAAAATTTTTGATTGCGTAATTTTTGAGTGGCAGTAATACCATCATAGGCTAGAACGATATTTTTAAAACAGCCTAAGTTGTGACAATACTCAGTGAGAATTTCACAAATTCCTCTATCATCATCAATAATAAGTACATCTCGTTGAATTTTTTTATCAAAGGCCATAAGAAGTAATTCCCTAAATATTTTCTTTAATCTTTTTTCTTAATTCAATTTCGCCATTATTTAAATTTTCTTTATTAAATATTTTGTTTAAAACATAAGCCAACCTTATACCAGCTTGCTTAAGTCTTAGTTCTACGATTGGTTTTACTTTATAATTATACTCGTAACTCAAACTTAAGCTCTCTCCGATATTAAGGTCATATACTTTGGGCCTAAGTTCTTGAGATTCTTTCGCCCAATCCATAAACGTCCCTTTTTCCCAATCTTTTTTATTTTCGTTTGAAAAATGGTTTAGATAATTTGAATATTCTGTAAAAGATAATTTTTCAAAATCAACTAATTCTTCATCCCAAATACTGTGTAAATTTGTTTCAGTTTTAAACCATTTTACTCTGATGGAATTTCCCCCACGGTCTTCGGCAAGACCTACATGTAGCGGTTGGTGAAGATCTCCCATCATATGTATTAAAAATCGAAGTGCATCTAATTTATGGTCTTTACTCTCTTTAGAGTCTCGAAGTGTATCTTCAAATCGAAAGAGGGCTTCAATAACATCGCCTTCTTTATTTCTTTTTTGATCAAAGTATGATTTTCCTGTGGGAATACTCACGTAATGCCAAGGAGAAGTATATCCCATCTTTGGATCTGATCTTATATCATCAGGCCAAGTTGAAAGGCGAGAGAGATCATCATCACCAGCAAGCTCTTTAATGGCCTTAAGCGCATTAGGGTCCAAGTTTCGTTGAGCAATTTCGCCTACGATTCTATGACCAGTTTTTCCCCAAGAGAAGGCCAATGGTGAATAGGAGAGAATCAAAAAAAAAGACAATAATAATTTTTTCATAAATCGCACTTTGCTCCAAAAAGACATTTCGTTTTTACAGTTTTTGCTACAGATAAAGGAACAAACTTCTCCCAACCAATCGCCCCATCTTGAATCATCTTTAAAACTTTTCTAGACCAAATAGATACAACTTCGGGATTGTAGTCAGTTATATCTTCGATAAAATGATTCTCAATTAGGTAGAGCAATAAAAAAGAAAGTTCAGCCGCAACGTTCATTGTCTCAATGGTTTTTATTTCATGAGTCTGATCGTCGCAAGCTGGATAAATATACAACTTTGTATGTGGTTCGAAAAGAGTTCCCAATGATCCAATAAGACCAAATTTTAATCCATCATATTTGCTTTGATTGAGGATTTCTTCAAGATTGTATGAGGCCAAAACAAAGGCAATATTTTTTTTTGCATACTTTGTGAAAAAAAGATTCAAGTCACTGTAGGAATCTGAGTTTGAAATGAGTACCTTTTGCCCGAGGGCAGATAAAAGATCGACCCGAGCTAAAAAATCTTCGTTGTCCACAATTCCGCGATCGAGCAATTGAGACATACTAATTTCTGGTATCACAATAACATTGTCTTTTTCAGCAGGCTCAAGTGAATTGATAAATTTTCTTAATCCACACTCCAACATATCTAAACTTAAATTAGTAGGTGGACGATAACCACCTCGAACCACTAAAACATTTTTTTTGTATAGAACATCTGAAGCCTGAAGGACTTCACCATCGACATCAAAAATAACAGCTTCGCATAATTTCATTTTAACTAATTCTAAACAAAGTAATTTTGAATCAACCCCTTTAAAGGCTTCTCCAGAGACGCGAATCATATCTATTTTTACTCGAGCAGTCGTAAGCCCATCCATTAAGCCAGAAATAAAATTTTCGCGATCTAGTACGTCGTGATAAACAGCATAAATTAGATTTGCCCCTAATAGGCCTATAGCTTCTTGTTGCTGAATATTTTCAGCATCGAGCATCGTAATATGAATTATGGCCTGGGAAGGTTTAGCTTTAGGCTTATGTTGAAATTTTATTCCGATCCAACCGTGATTTTCGCCTGTTCCCTTATAAGATTTAGCCGCCACAGTATCGGCATAAGCAAAAAAAGTTGTCTCTTTGTGACGGATATTTGTAAGCCTATCTATAAGTATGTCGTATTCAGTATCGAGCATTTTTTGTAATCGATCTTCACATACATATCTTCCAGATGATTCTTTTCCATAAATTGCATCAGACATCGTCATATCGTAGGCAGAAATACTTTTGGCTATAGTCCCTGCGGCCCCACCGGCCCTAAAAAAATGCCGAGCTACTTCTTGTCCTGCCCCAATTTCTGCAAATGTTCCATAAATATTAGGATTGAGGTTAATCTCCAAGGCTTTTTGTCGAGGTGATTGGCCCATAGTGAGTCTCCAATATGCAAGTTTAAATAATGACCTATTATAGAGTTAAAGAAGAAATCAGTCACTAAAAGTGTGCTTATTTACTATCTAAGCCTAATTAATTTACTCGGGTAAAGAAAAAAAGATTTACTCCGATAAGAAATTGTCGACTTACTTTAAAGCTCGATAGAAAATAGTTAATGACGAATCAAGGATTATGTATGAATTTTCTAGACCTAACCTCTCTTGCTTTTAGTGCATGTATTGTATTGATGATTTTTGTCTCAAACACCGAAATTGAAAAATCCAGACAAAAAGTACGCGTGAGAGTTAAGAGTAATTACAAAAAATAATTATAATAACTCTAATGCCAGGGCTTTAAGTTTTTTTCGATCAACTTTGCCATTTGGTAGAAGAGGCAATTCTTTAAGACACTTAACAAAATGAGGATGCTTATAACGAGAGAGTCTCGTATTTAAAAATTCCCTCAAAACCTCAATACTTATATTGGCTTCTGTTTTTAAAAAAGCATAACCAACTTCTCCCCATTTAGGCGAAGAGACAGCAACGACTACGGCCTCAGAAATATCGTGATGTTCTGTAATTTGTTTTTCTACTTCACCAGGAAAAACGTTTTCTCCTCCGGAAATATACATATCTTTTATTCGACCAACGACATAATAAAACCCATCTTCATCAAAACGAACTAAATCTCCCGTATGAAAATAGCCATCCCTAAAACAATCACTAAAGGCTTTTGGATTTTTATAATAGCCAAGGCATACATGGCGCCCAGACAACAAAAGTTCTCCAGGTTGATTAAGTAAGACATCATTGCCATCAAGATCGACGACTCTGACTTTTGAATGAGGCATTGGACGACCAATTGATCCAGCTTTGGTTAATGCAAATTTTTCATCAAGTAAAAAACAATTTGGGCCTACTTCGGTAAGACCAAATCCTTGCTTAAAAACTAAATTCTTTTTTTGGAATTCTTCGATCATTTGAATTGAACAGGCAGCACCACCTGATATAAAAAAGCGAATAGATTGGAAATTGCATTCATGAAAACGAGATTTTTCCAAAAGCATTTGAAACATTGTCGGTACAGCAAAATAAACAGAAACATTTTCTTGTTCGATCATGTTGAAGACATTATCTGCATCAAAACTTCGGGCTAAAATTGATGTTCCACCTAAAAAAAGCAATGGCAATAATAAAACATTATAACCACCAGTATGAAAGAATGGAGTCTCAACTAGAGTCACATCGTCGCTAGTTAAACCCCACCCAAGACATGTTTCTCGCTGATTAGATAAAAGCATCTCACCATGAAACATCACACCTTTGGGAATTCCAGTGGAGCCAGAAGTAAAGAGCATCAAAATAGTATCTTGCAATTGCGATTTATGAATTGATTTAGGCAATCTTTTTTGATTCAAATCAATTAGCGATGTATCAAGGTATTGAGTTGCAATATTTAAAATTTTTGGACCTACTCCAAGGTATAGCTTTGGTGAGAGTCTTGTAATAACATCTTCAATTTCAGATTGAGAGAGCCTAAAATTAAGTGGAACAAATAAAGCACCAATTTTAGCACAGGCAAGCATTAACGTGACATGAAGCAAGCAATTAGTAGAATTTAAAAAAGCAATCGCATCGCCATAGCCAACCCCATTATCTTCTAGAATTGCCGCAAGTAAATCTACTTCATTATTTAAATCATAATAACTTAAACGACGATTAGTCGCTTGTTCAATAAGAGCTGTTTTATCTTTGAATTTAAGGGCATTTTCTTCTAAGAAACTTATCCAATTATTTTTCATTTCAAAACTTCCATCAACCAAGGCAATATATTTTTTTCCATAATATTAGGTCGTTCTAAGACAGAGGCATGTCCGCCTTCAACAATTAATAATTTTCCGTTTCTAATTTTAGCAATCATCTTTTCATGATTAAAAACAGGTGTCAGCAAATCTTCTTTCCCCACGACCAGTAAAGTTTGTACTTCCAGTTTAGTGAGATCAATAAAAGATTCCAAAGCTCCCTCAATAAGACCTTTGACAACATGAGACTTCAGCCCACTTGCTTTTTCCCGATAACTTAAAATAAGTTCATTCTTATGATTAAAAAATTCTTCACCCCATATCCATGGAGTGGCCACATCAAAACGATGAAGTGGGCCACCTATTTCATGAGCAACTTTCCATGAATTAAGTTTTGCAGCAAGCATTGGAGTAGCTTCATCATAAGTATCTAGTGCCACTAAAGCCTTTACCATTTTAGGAAAGCGAATGGAGAACTCCATTGCAATTCTTCCCCCATTGGATAAGCCCAGAAGAATTATATTATCAATATTGATTTCTTCCAATAAATTTTTTAAATCTAAGACATGGTCTTCAAGTGAATAAATGCTCTCTGGCTTTGGAGATCCACCCTGTCCGCGGCAATCATAGCGAAGAATGCTAAAATGCTCTCGCAAAAAAACACAACTTAAGTCATAAGAAGTGAGATCAGCAAAGAGCCCATTAACTAAAACGAGAGTGGGATCACTCTCGCGTTTTTTAATGCCTTCGATGAGAAAATTAAGTTTTAGCCTAATATGGTACCGCCATCGACATTTAAGCAAGTTCCAGTGATATAAGCAGCATCTTCACTTGCTAAAAAGGCATAGGCTGCTGCGATATCAGAGGGCTGTCCTAATCTTTTTAGTGAGGCTTTATCTTCCATCATCGCTAAAACTTTTTCTGGCATTTTTTGAACCATTGGCGTGGCGATAAAGCCTGGAGCAATAGCATTGACTCTGATTTTATCTTTACCTAATTCTTTTGCCATAGTTTTAGTCATCGCTATAACACCTGCTTTAGTAGCAGAGTAATTGGTTTGACCAAAGTTTCCGTAATGAGCAACGACAGAAGCTGCATTAAGAATGACTCCACCCTTTCCAGCGGCTTTCATTTTTTCAGCGGCCATGCGCGAAAGCTTAAAAATGGCAGTCAAGTTAACAGCTATCACCGAATCCCATTGATCATCAGTCATTTTTAAAAGGGTTGCATCGCGAGTAATCCCAGCATTATTTACTATGACATCGATCCCTTTATCGATTTCTGCTTTAACTAATGATAGGGTCTCTGCTTTTGTCACATCACCCTGGATGTAAGACATTCGGTTAGGAAAAAGAGCACTGAGTTCAGCAAGCTCTAGAGTTGGCATATCGATTAAAACTAGCTCGGCTCCTTCTGCATAAAATCTCTCTGCAGTTGCTCTGCCAATTCCACTCGCAGCACCAGTAATAAAAACTCTTTTGTTTGTTAGACCCTTCATAAATTTCCCCCAAAAAAATATTAACCTAAATCAACTAATTCATCAGTATCAAACGTATTTTCATCCCAACGCATGCTCATTGCCGACCACATATAACCTATTCCGGCGGAGGCAAAAGTGAGGTGATCTCCCTTTTTAAGCAAACCTCTTTTTTCTGCTAAGCCAAGAGAGAGTACTTGATCAGGTGCCCCGAAATGCCCGTAATGATCAAGATAAATCGACTGATTTTGCTGAAGTTCAAGTGGTGACAAAATTGAATCGTGAGCCGATTTTTTCATATGAAGAAGTGCTAAATAATCTATGGGTTTATCCATTGATTTCGAACTTGCCTCGCGAATAACTTTTAAAAAGTTTTGAATCGATCTCTGCTCTAATCTCACGCGCATGCCTTCAATATCTGGAACCTGTAAATAGCTCAATGAAACATCTGGATGATTGCGAGTTGGATTTCTCGTTCCGCCAGCTGGAACAAGAACATCGTGAGTAAAGTCACCGTCAGTAATTATGGAAGATTCTAAAAGCGGATTGTTCTCACCTCTTTCAAGCAGCATTGCTGAGGCGCCATCGGAGAGATTATTTAAAAATCTAGCGCCTGGATCTTTATAATTGACTAAATCTCCTGTGCGGTGACCTCCACAAAGAAGAACTCTTTTTAAATTTGGATTAGTCATCATTAATGATTTAGCTAAATGCAATCCTAAAATTTTGTTTCCACAACGAGCAGAAATATCAAAAGCGTGGGCATTCTTTAAACCTAATTCTCTCTGAACATAAATTCCAGCAGTCCAAACAATATAATCTTTGTATTCAGAGCCCGTCCAAATCACCATATCGACAGATAATGGATCAATATTTTTTAGAACTTTTTTAGCAGCTAAAACCGCCATGTCGCCAGGGTGAGTATCACTGCTAGCTCGACATTTTCTAACGATACCCATTTTTTCACGAACAACTTTTTCAGGAACGCCGGTTTGAGCAGATATAAAAGCTGAGTCTTCAAAGCCATCCGGCAACCAGACAGCAGCTTTTTTTAAAACAATTGAACTCATAATACTTCCTTAAAAAAGCGGTGTAAATTCTCTGCCACTTCAACTGGTTTTTCTAAAAAAAAGAAATGATCTGATTCTGGAATGAGAGCGGTCTGAGTTTTTTTAATATTTTTTGCAAAGGCTTTTATATTTTCTGGATTAACAAATCGATCCTCAGCACCGGCCATGGCAAGTGTTGGACATGTAACAATTGAGAGATCAAAGGGAGCATTAATAAAATTTACAGCTGCAGTATTTTGTCTAATAGTCTCTTCGAGGTCTGGAATATTGTCGATCCGTAAATTTACAATGCGCTTATAAGTCTCAGGAAATTTTTCTTTAAGTTCTGGATGCACTGTCGCCATTGTTGAAAACTCTGCCCGCATGGCCACATCAAGAGTGTTAAATTGACGAAGTCCTTCCTCAGTAATACTTACCGGATGAATAAAATCAGGACCGCTTGAAAGGGTGCACATTAAAGCCAGAGCTGATACTCGCTGGGGAGCTAGCGCAACTAATTCCTGGGCAATAAAGCCCCCCATACTTATTCCCATCAGGCCAAATTTATCGATCTTACAATCATCAATGACTGCAAGAGCATCGCTAGCAACATCTTTTAGGGAGTATTCAGCCTTGGTTTTTCCCGATTTTCCCATCCCCCGATTATCTATAAGAATAATTTGAAAACTCTTGGATAACTCAGGCAAAAGATCAATGTAATTGTAATGATTACAACCAAATCCCGAGAGACCCAAAAGCGCCGGAGCACCGACTGGACCTGTTCTATAATAGACTAGCTGCCCAAATTCTAGTGCGAGAGTTTGTATCTGCATTATCACCTTCTTAAACAATTTTTTGTCAAAAATTCAAGGAAAATTTAGATCCTGTCAAGGTAAGAGTGGCCATGAGTTAAGATTTAAAAAAACTTACTTTTCCTTTCATCTAACTTAACTGTTGCATCAAGCTCGACCTATCGAATAAAATCTTTTAGTATCGGCAAAATTTCAAAGAACCAAATTTTGGAGTCAACCCTTGATGAAATCATCTTATAAATCTACAAACACAGTGCTCATGGCACTTTTCTCTTTAGCCTTTATCATAAGCTCACCAGTCCATGCAGGGACCTGGGTATCAGGCCAAAACAGCGGCATTTACGGAATTAGAAATTATAAAGTCTATTTACCTGCAGAGCTTCCTAATGAAAAAAAACCTGCTCTTGTAGTTATGCTTCACGGTTGCGAGCAATCTGCTGAAGATTTTGCAAAAGGATCGCGCATAACAAATTGGGCCGACAAAGAGAAGTTTATTGTTTTATTACCTGAACAAAATATTGCTTATAACCCATTTAAGTGTTGGAACTGGGTTTTGCCAGCCAATAATACACGCGCGGGAGAGCCAAAAGTTATTGTAGAAATGGTCGATGAAGTACTAAAAAATTATAACGCTGACTCAACACGTGTCTATGCGGCTGGCATGAGTGCTGGTGCTTCAATGGCAAGCATTTTAGGAAATTGTTTTCCTGAAAAATTTAGGGCCCTTGGCTCTCACGATGGATCTCAATACCTGGCTACCTATACAGGTTTAGATTTTGCTGAAGTTGTTCTCAATGGAGCAAGTGTTCCGGCAACTGTTGCAGCACGAGCAGGTTATAATTGTTCTATTTATTCAGGTATCGATAGACCTAGTAAAATGCCGATTATTATTTTTCATGGGATGAACTCACCACTTATGAGTCCAGTTCACGCTTTTCAAATTGAAAATGAATTCATGGCCTTTAATGATCTTTTAGATGATGGGTCTAAGAATAATTCTGTTATCAAATCAAAAAATGTTATCGATGTTCCAGATTCTGAAACTTATGGATACAACCTTTACACTACAACTAACCAAAATGATGAAGTCATCATAGAACGATATATGATTAATACTCTAGGTCACAATTGGAGTGGCGGAGTTGCAGGTCTTTTATATAATGATCCTAAAGGACCGGATGCTACTGGATTAATTATTAATTTCTTTAAAAGATTTGGCCTTTAATAAGTAAGAAGAAATCCAAATCTCAATTGAGAATGTTTAATTGAGTATGTAAGTAAATTTTCGCAGTAGCCTTCATAAAATTGTAAATATAAGGCCGGATTCATATTAACTGATTCCAAATTATAAATGAGTCCTATTTGATAAGCTCCATTTTTCAAGTCTACAATTTTCTCCCCACCAAATAAACGAAACTCAAGATCTAGATTTTGTAGATTATGGACAATGACATTTGTCATATATAATTTAAAATCCCAGAATCCCATATGCTTTCGAATATTATAGTTAGTCAATTCATGGTTGTAGATATTAAAAATCATCAAGTCTAAATCTAGATTATGGCGATTGAATTTAGTAAGGTAATTAGATCTTATAAAAATACGATCAAAAGACCTTGAATCAGAATCTTTTTTCCCATTCGAGGTGTGCATGTATCCCATATCGAGAGTTCTGAATGCATTATTTTTTCTATCCAAAAAGCGATAGAAAGTTTCGGGAAGATAGTTAATATCCTTGAATGGTTTAGATCCATCATAAATATTCCAAAACATCTTTTGGGTGAATCCAAAAAAAAATGGAATTGATTTTGCCATTCGGTACTTAAAGCTTATTTGGATTTTTATGTCATCTTTACCAAAAATAAAATAGGTAGGCTGATAAGTGGAAAATTTTTCGTTTTCATTCACTCTAAAAAAAGAACTACTTTTATTCTCAACAATATTCTCTTCACCAAAAGCATAAAAACTATAAAAAAAAAGAAAAAACAAGAGAAGAATTAATTGAATAATTCTTCTCACAAAATCATTAAAAAAGAAAATGCTCAAAACAAATCTACTTGTTTATTACTTTTTCATTAACAGCTTCTTCGTATTCTTTTTTTGCCTGCTCCATTTTTCTTTTTTTGCTATCGATTTTATCATTTAAGTTTGCCTGCCGATGCTCAGCTTGCTCTTTTTTACACTTCATTTTATCTTCTGTCCATTCACAGCTCTCATCTCGAGCTTTCCTGCCAACTTTGCGCAAAACTTTTTTGGTACTAGAAGTAATATTGCTCTCTGATTCTTTATCAGAGTTGGACGCTTCCACCGCCAGTAATGGTTTATCAAAATAACTCATCATCAAGAGGCAATATAAAATAATTTTCATAAATAACTCCATAAAATAATTTCAATAATTAGGGAAGTTTTGTAGATTTGCCAGTTGTAAGTGAGGCAACAAAGGCAATAACTGCAATAATCACAAAAACAATGAGAAGTAATCGACCAATTTCCAATGAAACACCCGCTATATTATTTGCGCCAAATAAAAATGCGACAAGCCCTAAAATAAAAAAAGCTATTGCTGCTCGAATCATAAAGACCTCCTAAGTAAGATAAAGGCTGCTATTTATCATTTCCATACTTTTTAAATATGCTTGAGAGTTTCTCTGTGAAAGCCATTTGTGTATCGCCATATCGTTGCTGAATTAGTCCCGCAATTTTTTTTATATCGCCTTTAGACTCTTCCAGTTCATCATCAGTCAACTTGCCCCACATCTTTTGCAAATCACCTTTGATCTCGAGCCATTTACCTTTTGCCAGATTTTGATTTGCTGTCATAACCCCTCCTTTCTTTTGAATAAATTCCTTGTGCCTTAGATTCAATATCTAAAAAATATTTGCAACTATAGGGCCATAAAGAAAGTGGCCCTATCCTTGCTTATAAGACTTTTACCATTAAGGTAAATTTACCAAGAGGTTAAGTATGACAACGGAAATTAAAAAAAATGTGGAACAAAAGAGAGATCTCAAAAAATGCCTGAATCTGAAGTAGCGGGTAAAATGAATCTTTAAAAAAACAGAGGAAGCAATATATATGCTTCAAAAAATCATCCAAACTCGCCAGTATCTCTGTCTTATTTTTTTAATTTTTGTAATTTTTTTTACAAAAAAAAGCGGAGCAATTACTCCTGAAGAAGTATTCAAGTTGCAGCAAAATATTCTAACCCACTTCGATGTTCCACAAGAAATTGATTCACAAGCTTTTTTTTCTGAATTTCAGGGTATTGCTTCAAAAAAGCAAATAACATCAAGACTTATTTATTTTGATTTAGACAATACATTTAGTTATTTTTTTAGCTTCACTAATGGTCACGACCAACTATTAAACGCTTATCAAGATAAAGGATCAAAGCAAGTGCTAGACTATTATGTTCGACTCATTGATCAAAGCAATACAACTTTAATAAAAAATTCTTTTCGGGATAGATTATTAAAAGCAAAACATAACTTATTAAATAAACAACTAAGCGGACTAAAAATTGCACTCGACCCCGGCCACATGGGTGGAAACTTTTGGGATGAAGAATCTGGTAATTTCGTCAGAGACAATTATGGCAATCAATTAAGTGAAGGGATTTTAACGTTGCAGATTGCACTAAAGCTTGAAGAAGAATTTAGAAAACTAGGCGCTGAAACTTTCATAACACGAAGAGATTTTTTACCTGTAACAGATGTTGCATATAAAAATTTTGAAATCAAAACTAATGCACTTAATTTTTTTCGAGAATCCAGTCTAGAAAAATGGTTCCAATTGTTAATCTCATCAAATTTTAAAAATGATTGGGATCTCTATAATGCCTTTACCTCTCATGAAAAATATCAAAGAATATTTTCTGAGCAAATGCGTTGGCAATACTTCATGTTAGATGAAGACCTGAAGGCAAGGGTCATGGCCATAAATAAATTCTCTCCAGATATTACGCTCATAATCCATTTAGACACTGAGACCTCAATGGATTATCCAAATGGAATAAACCTCAAAAACATTAATAAAACTAAAGCATTTGTCATTGGAGGCTTCAGTAAAAATGAATTCGCCAGCAGAGATGATCGGAAACAATTTGGAGTACACTTACTAGATTCCCAATCTTGGAATGATTCGGTAGAGCTAAGTCAATCTGTCGTTAATCAACTTCACATCCAGTTAGGGCTTCCCCTTGAGAAGAGTAGATCTGGAAATTCTCAAAATATTTCACCAGGAGTTCAAGCAAGAAATCTTTTACTGTTAAGAAAACTAAAACCACATCCGGTAAGCTATCTAGAATGTCTGTATTATAATAATTACACAGAATTTTATTCGCTTTTACAAAATGATCAATCAATGACGATTAATGGTAATAAATATTTTTTTTCAAATCGCTTAGCATTGGTAGTTAATTCAATAAAAGATGGTGTATTGGATTTTATTGAAAATTATAAATAAAATAAAGGTCCTATCAGTGCTGATGAGATTTTCATTTCTCATGGTTTTGATGCTAATTTTTTTGAAAAAAATTATTTTCGATCTAAACTAAAACGCTGAAAAATTAAATCAAATGAATAAGAAAAAAATATTTCGCTCAACGTGGGATCTCAAAAAAATGCCCCCGAGCTTATATCGGAGGCATCTTGAATCTTAACTTGCTTGGCCTTAATTAACCTGACCACTTTTTGGGGGTACAGATAAAAATTGGGCTTTTTATAAAAGTATAATGTAAAATCTAATCTAGTTTAAATAATCTTCCATCACCCGTGACATGGAAAGAAACCGAATTAGTAATTGTTTTTGTCCAATTCTTCACAGTGTAGGTCATCTCAAGAGTTGCTCCTGCAATAACGTCTTTTTGAGTTCCAACGTTTGAAATCTGAATTAATTGAGATGAAGCATCTAGATCAAACCCCCAAGAAATTGTGATATTTCTCGCCGATGCTCTAATGCCGGCCAAATACTTCCCCTTTCCATCGACAGATCCTCCATATTGAAAAGAGACGCTGTAAACAAAAGAGATAACTTCTGATCCAAGACCATTCTCATAAGAAATCTTATAATGCTTTGTAACTGGAATAGACCATCCCCCCATATCATGAAGAACTGGATCTTGAGCAACTGATCTAGGCAGAACTGATACAGCTGCCATAGAATTATTTGTTACAACAGCTCTTCCCTCTTTGATTGCTGGAAGAATTTTTTGTCCAACTGCAATTAATTTATCTACAACCATAATGACTGAATCAAAAATGCCCGTTGACACCGGATCTGTCCCGGGGGTCGCTGTTGTATTTGTAGAAGTTGTACTCGAACTAGCTGGAGTAGTTGGAGCTGGAGTAGTTGGAGCAGCAGGAGTTACCGCAGGTGGAACTGGTGGTATGTTGGGGATTTTGGGGATGTTGGGGATATTTGGACCAACAAAACTCTTATTTTCAATATTTATTGAATCATCAGTGTCATCAAACTCTAGCGCTTCTTCATCAGTTAATTGTCTCACCCTGACTGCTTTTAATTGAAAATACGGATCTTTAAGATCCTCTCTATTCTTAGTTTTCAAAACCGTTATAAATTTTTTACTTGGTTTATCTAATGCCTTTGTAGTTGCGGCCTGGGCATTAAGAAGCTGAAGTGCCAAAAGAGTACTGAGAGTAAATTTCGCGACATTTTGAATCTTCATAATAAAATTCTCCTATGGAGTCGGTGTTTTCAAGAAGCTTGTATCATTGCTTTAAGAAAACTGTAACAATAGCGGTAATAATTACATGCTAATTTCCATTAAATTTGAAAGCCTTTAAATTAACTGCATGACGATTAAACCAAAAAAAACTAAGAAGGAAATCATAAGAAGAGAGGGACTTTTCTATCATCCTACTTTTGTCAAAAAAGCAGATAGAGAAGAAATTTTATCTTGGCTTAAGACACTTCATCCAATATGGGAATGGCGCTATTCTGAACACAATCCTCCCCCTCCTGAAGACGTGCAAAGAAAGCTTTTAAGACCAGTGTACTGGCTTGGAAATTGGCAATTTGCCTGTCTCAATTATTATCATCCTCCAAAAGGCATTCATAATCGCTGCATAAAAGCTGAAGACTATCCACCAGTTTTGAAGCGGCTCTTAAAGCTGATCGAAGGTCTGACAAAAACACAATTTAAACCAAAAGATATTCCAAAATCCTGGACGCTTAATACTTGCTTGATAAATTTTTATGGGACTTCTATTGATCCAATTACGAAAAAAAAAGAAGACACGGCAAGAGTGGGAGATCACAAAGATTTTGAATTAGGCCCAGTTGCCTCTCTCTCACTTGGCGAGAGGGCTTTTTTTCAATTTGTGATGGGAAAAAAATCACTAACAAACAACGTCCTCTTTGAGCAATGGCTTGATGATTCTTCACTACAAATATTTGGAGGAGAGCTCTTTAAAGAGCGAGCCTTTCATAGGGTTCAACGGGTAGAAAATAAAAATAAAACAGTCTTTGATTTAAATCTCACTGACTTTGAGACAAGAAGAATAAATTTTACATTTCGCTACGTCCCGGTCGAACATATAATCGAATATAACGAACTTCCCAGTGAGCTTCAAAGCGACATAGAACCCTACATGAAACAGCTCGCTCACAATTCGAAACATTTCGCTAGCGCCCTCATTAAAAAATAATTCACACTTCCTGTTGACTTACGCAAATACTACGCTTAACCTTATTATATGGCACTTACAAAAAAACAAAAAGAAGTTTACGATTATTTATTGGCTTATCATGATCACCACGGTCACCCCCCGACTCAGAATGAAATCAAAGAGCATTTCGGATTAAAGTCACTTGGTTCAGTTCAAAAATACCTACAATATTTAAATAAAGAAGGTTTGTTAGAGAGTCACTGGAACCAGCGCCGAGGCGTAGAAATAAAAACCCAACAAAAAGCTCACGAAGTTGAAGATTCAGATCAAATTCCACTTTTGGGATTGGTGGCGGCCGGAAATCCAATTGAGGCCATCGAAAATCCTACAACAACTATAGCTGTACCACGACATTTTCTAAAAGGTGGTTTTCGCTATTTTGCTCTCACCGTAAAAGGTGACTCGATGATTGAAGCTGGAATCCTAGAAGGTGATGTCATTGTCTGTAGATCAACTAAAGAGGCCAGGAATGGTCAAATTGTTGTAGCGGTCATAGAAGGTGAAGCAACAGTTAAAACCCTTTCTTTGCAAAATAAAAAAAGACTCGAACTTCTACCCTCAAATAAAAACTACTCTCCCATTGTTATTGATGAGGGTATTTCAGATTTTAAAATTGTTGGCACACTCGTTGGACTATTACGCTCGTACAGTTAATCAGCATGAAAATGAAAAAAATTATTCATGTTGATATGGATTGTTTTTTTGCACAAGTTGAAATGAGGGACAACCCATCACTAAAAAATGTTCCATTGGCCGTGGGTGGGCTTCCTGGAACAAGAGGAGTCCTTTGTACCAGTAATTATATTGCACGAAAATTTGGTGTAAAATCGGCCATGCCTACAGATTACGCCCTTAAACTTTGTCCAAATCTGATAGTCATTTATCCTAATTTTAGAAAATACTCAGAAGCCTCTGAAATAATCAATTCAATTTTTGCACGCTACTCAAATCTTGTAGAGTCTGTCTCAATGGATGAAGCTTATTTAGACGTAAGCGATACTTATAATGCTACTGCCATGGCCTTTGAGATTAAGCAGGAGATTTTTGAAAGAACAGGCTTAACTGCTTCAGTGGGAGTGGCGCCAAACAAATTTTTAGCTAAAATTGCTAGCGATTGGAAAAAACCAAACGGTCTCTTTGTCATTACTCCGGCCAATGTAGATAACTTTATAAAAGTTCTCCCTGTTAAAATGATTCCAGGAATTGGTCCTAAGGGCAATGAAATCCTTCAGTCTTTAAAAATTCTAACCTGTGATGACTTAAGAAAAATTCCACAAGAAATTCTTAATAATTTTTTTGGTAAATTTGGAAATGATCTTAGACTTTTCTCAATGGGAATTGATGAAAGAGAAGTCCAGGGTTTTTGGGAGAGAAAATCTCTAAGTGTTGAAACGACCTTTACCAAAGATATCTGTGAAGAAAATATATTACAATTAGAATTACAAGAGCTTTATCAGGAATTGACTTCAAGACTCCAGTCCCATTTTGACGATGAGGGATTGAAAACAATAAAAAAAATTTTCATCAAAGTAAAATTCAATGATTTCACTAAAACTTCATGCGAAGAGACTTTGGGGTCAGATTTAACGAGTGCATGGGAATTGAGCATTAATTCCGAAAAATTTCATCGCCTTTTATCACACTGCTTACAAAAAAAAGGAAACGCTGTACGCTTAATTGGACTTGGAGTAAGATTTAAAAATAGCGAAGACGATTGCCCAATTCAATTAAGCCTGCTTCCTTTTTGTGCCTGATGCTTGGATGCTTTTATGAAAGAATCAAATACACTTCTCGATCTAAAATCCCACTTTAATCATTTTAATTCAGCCCGATTTTTTGATGATAAATCTTATCACGACTTATCAATTGACGTTCATTTTTTTTCTAAACTTCTCGAGTGTCATTATAATGAGGAAAAACTTATTGCTCTTAAGTTTGAATCCCCATACCTAAACTTCGTAGCACACTTAGCGTGCTTATTGAATAATAAAATAGCCGTGATCATTTCATCAAAAGAAACATTAAGTGCGCTTGAAATTTTAAAAAACCAAGTAGCATATAATTACGTTATTGATGATCAACACTTCAAACATAGTAATGATCCATTATCAGTTTTTCCACTTGTTAATTCTAGTGAATGTTCTACGATTTTATTTACATCAGGATCGAGTTCATATCCAAAAGGAGTGGCCTTGTCCTTTTCAAATATTTTTTATTCTGCCAAAGGCTTTTCCGATTTTTTTAAGCAAACTTCTTTTGATTGCTCCTATATGAATCTTCCACATCATCATATCGGGGGATTAATGATTATGTGGAGGGCCTTTTTAACTGGTGGTAGAATAACAACTTCCTTAGCAGATCAAATTGATTTTATTTCATTAGTCCCATCGCAATTAAGGCGATGGCTTAGAGAGGCAGACAAAATTCAGCATTTAAAAAAGAGTAAAGCTACTTTAATAGGTGGAGCTTGCTTACCAGCTGATTTAGCAGAGGTAGCAAAAATTAATAATATTTCCCTTTTTGAAACTTATGGCATGACTGAGACAACATCGCTTGTCATGATTAATGGAACTGCTCTACCTTATCGCCAAATTAAGATAGATCGTGATGGATTTATTCTCACAAAAGGTGAAGTATTAAGTTTAGGATATTTTCAAAATAAAATATTTTCTCCCCATAGTCAGAACTTAATCGATGGCTGGTTTAAAACTTCAGATAAGGGATTTATCAATCAAGAGGGATTATTACAATTTGATCATCGAGCTGATTTAATTTTTATAAGTGGCGGAGAAAATATAAATCCACTCTCAATTGAAGAGACTGTAAAATTACATCCAAAAATAAAAGAGGCATACCTAACTTCTTTGGAAGATGAATTTTGGGGAGAAGCCGGCTGTCTATTTTTTGAAATAAATAACAATGAAAGCCTATCAACTGATGATCTAAAAGCTTTTTTAAAAGAGAAGCTACATCCTCATCACGTACCTAAATACTTTTTTGAAACAACTTTTATGCAGACATTTGGAGTAAAAATTAAAAGAAGTGAATTGAAAATTCAAGCAAAAGAATACTATTTGAAATCAATCTTTTCATACAATTACTATCAAATCAAAAATGCTCCTACACTTGTTTTATTTCATGGCTTTTTAGGAAACAAAGGAGATCTTGAAGAGATTACTGAAAAAATAAAGAACCGCTACTCACTTCTTTTTCTAGATCTTCCAGGTCATGGTGAGACACGAATTAAAAATTTTTCATCGACACCAGATTTATTTAAAAAACTCTCTGAGTTTATTTCTCTTTTTGATAAATCCCCTCATCTCTATGGCTATTCAATGGGGGGGCGAGTGGCGTTACACCTTGCTCTTAACTATCTTTTTTCAGTGCAAAGTCTCACCCTTGAATCTGCTGGACTAGGCTTAAATAGTAGTGAAGAAAAAGAAAACAGAATAATAAATGATTTAAAAATTTTTGATGGATATAATCAAGATACCATCTTAAATTTTATACATAATTGGTATAAAAATTCAATTTTTGATCGTTATAGAAGTAGTCATGAATTTGAAGAACATTGCCTAAAAAAATCCCAACATCAATTAGTTGAATGGCGAGATTCACAAAATTTTCTCTCCCAAGCCTGCCTTCCACTGTTAACTGAAAACAGAGATAAACTTCGAGCACTCCATTTTCCCATTCATTATTTTTATGGAGAAGAAGATCTTAAATATAAAAAACTGGCCCGAGAGAATTTGAACTCAATATCAAAAGCGCATATTGAAATTTTTGAAATTAAAAAGGCTTCCCATAATCCTCACAAAACGCATCCCACTGAAATTGCAGAAACAATGAGCATTTTACTCAAGTAAATTTCATATTTGCCGATAAGGCCATATGAGTTCAGATGGCATAACCCGAATAAATTTTTTAAGAAATTTCTATCAAGCTAAGAATACTGCAAGTTCATCTGAGGTTGTTCGGGAACTTCAGGCCATAAAGAATGAAGCAAGCATTGCTAATGATGAAAAAGCAAGAAGTGAAACTCCAATAACAAACGCTACAAACTCACCTTATCTACCAGATCAACTATTTTATCACAAAGAAGTAGTCTATAATTCACCAGAAGAAACTAGCTGGAAAAATGTAGATTCGGCTGAAGAAGTTCAAGGTAAGCAAGAAGAAAGATATGCTGAATCAAACCGTAAAAAATTAAATATTCTTTAAAAGAAAAATTTATTTCAGACTATTTCTTTTTTTTCTTTAACTTAAAAATAATAAATGCGACAGCAAGAAGAGCGACTAAAAGCAGAATAGACTCATTTCCAGCTGCATCAGCTCCGCCTTTATCTTTTTTCTGCTTAGAAATATCTTGATTGACAGTATTGTCATTTATCTGAACTGTACTATCGAGAGTTTCTTCCCCACCCTTTTTAGATACCCATTTTCCATTCTCACTAGCTTTTTGGTCAAAAACTTTTAGAGTTGCAATAACCTTTTCAAATATATCTTGGTAGGCATCGTAGTGATCTTTAGCAACAGAAAAAGTAACGGCAATTCCAAGATTATCTTTTACAGTTGCTAAGTAGCGTGTGTAAAAACCTGGAACTTCCGAGGCTAAATGAAGAGCATCAACCCAACGTTGATTATTAATTGTTCTAACACTTACAGCTTTAGCTTCTGAAATTTGAGTTTTTCCACCTGGAAGGCTAAAACTTTTTGGTTGCTTTAAATAGGCTTGGTATTGATCAAGGGAGTCTTGCTCGCCTCTATACTTTGCCGCTAAAATTATAATTGCTTCTTTCTTGCGATCTTTATCATCACTTTGACAAACCCACTCTGCACCTTCAAGAGCGCAATCCCAACCAGTTGGAAGTTCAAATTCTGAAAATTGACTAGAGAAAGTTTTTGCATGGACTAAACTCGACAAACACAGAGAAAATAATAGAGAAAAAAAAATGAACTTTAAACTTTGCATGAGTCTCTCACATCTTTTTAATAAGGTTTATCTAGTTGTTATAATACTACATTATAGCTTTATTTTTACCAAACAAGAAACTAATACCCTCGAGCGGCAAAACCAGGTTTAACCTCGATTTCTTTATATTTTTTCGACAGCTTAATCACCGCCCAATCTAATCCAACATCATAGATGATTCCAGATCCAACGAGCTCATTGCCGCCAAAATAATCTGTCTGATAGATATCAAACTTCATCCCTTTTTCAACATCGCTCGAGACGCCTTGATCAATCTTTAAGTAATTGCCTCGAGCAGAAACCTTTAGGACTGAGCCTTCAATATGATACTCCTTAAATGAATCTATTTTTACAGACTCGGGAGTGATTCCTTCTAAGTTCCAAGATAACCCCAAAGAAAAAATATTTGCTTTATCAGTTGATTTTCCAGAGACAACACTTGCCCCTTTGAGCCTTATAAGCCATTTATCAAAGCTATAATTAATGCCTGCATAAGGCGCCATAAATTGCCTATTTAGTGAATTGAAAATATTGCTAGGACCTCGGGCCATTAAAGGCTTTTGATCGAGTTGATTACGATTTAGCGAATAAATACCATCCACTCCACCGAGCAGAGCTAAATTAGTAAATAGATAATGAATCTCTGCTTTATAGTGAACTTCCGAACTTAGATCATTTGGAGGTGAAACATAAGTAAGGCTTCCGTCCAATTTTAACGATTGATTATTATAAGTAGCAAATAGACCCATCCCATACTCAGTTCCATCATCTCCTCGAATGATCACATTAGTCGGAACTGCTGATTGTGTATCATAAACACTATTTTTATATAAAGTTTGACGATAAAAAACTCCCGCAGCATATCTAATCTTCCCTATGGGATTAAGAGCATATTTAGCTTCAAAACCTGCTGACTCGGGACCATTATTATTTGCAGAAGCTTTAAAATTGATGGCTTTGATACTTCGCCATTTGAAAAATAATGAAGTTTCTATATTTGAAGCCAAGCCATAAGAGAGTTTAAAATCAGTTTCAATCATTTTAAATTCGTCGCCAGGATTTAATTGCTTCACAATTCCACTCTCATCAAAAAGACTTGTTGTTGAAAAATGAGAAGCAGTGGCATCTAAACTATAGGCTTTCACGTTTAATATTTCGGCGCCACCACGGTAAGCCGATTTAGCTTGTGCACTATGGTTTGATAAAAGATAAAAAGAAATTAATAAAAGTTTTAGAAGTTTTGACATAATTGGTTCACGAAAAAAAAATGATCTCGAGAATCGAAATCATAAAGATTAGTCCTTGCAAGCCACTGTTGTGGGCTTTTTTCAAAGAGCACGAAGGATAACCCATTCATTACAAAAGGATTTGAAAACTCAATTTTTGCAGTTTCAATAGCACTTTCTAATAAATCTGGATAATCAAATCGTCCTATCGGAAGTAGCGGATTAAAGGCACTTTTTGATTTTTTAAAACGTGCTCCGGATTCTTTTAAAAAATAAAATAAGGATTCTTGGCAATGAAGTAAATCTGGAGAAATAATTGGAGTGAGCGCCAGTAATCCTTTTTTCCCCATAGAAAATGTAATCCCATTAAATTCAATTTGAGAGACTTCATCTAAACCGATTAGATGACTATCTAAAAGATCAGAGAGCTCTTCAGTGAAGTTAGAAAAATCTTCATTTTTTGCAAAATCGATACTAAAAGATGGCATAAGAGTCAACTGAAGCTGATCCCCTTTTTGATGCTTGGGGTCGAAGCGCTTTCTAAAACTTTCAATTTTAGTATGATGAATAGAGCTGGTATCAAAGGTTAGTCCGATAAAAAATTCCAAGTTCTACTCCTGTTTAAAATTTATCTTAACTAATAGCTTAAGAAGATTCTAAACTGGTGACAAGTAATATATTTATGCGGCTTTTTTCGCGAAAGTTTTTACAGATTTCTCTTGAGGAAGAAAGATCCGATTAATCCATACATCGTTGCATATTTCAAACTCAAATCGACCACCGCAACTTTCTGCTTGAAAATGGATAGATTCTAATCCAAGTCCTAGGTTTTTGCCTTGTGAAGCTACTTCGTCTAAAATTATCCGAGATAAATTGTCGGCAATGTTTTGTATATTGCTTTTGGAATTAATCTTATTTCTGGTTTCAATCTCTAATTCATTATTAGTGTAGGTAAAAATAAAAATTACTTCGCTCGTTTTTGCTTCGGCCATATTTTTTATAAGATTATTCATAATTCGATAAAACGAAGGGTAATAAATTTCTATTTTTTTTCGATTATTAAGACTATTAACTTCGCTTATCTCACCTTTTAAATAAATAAATGTTTGTACTGATTCCTTAGGAAAATACATATTAATTAGATTATGAAGGATTGTCTCAGCTGCAGAAAAAGTTACAAAATCATAGGAGGAGGCAAGGTTTTTATGTTTCAAATTAAAATGATCTTTTATAATACTTTGAAGAGTTCTAATTTCATGTTCGAGCAATTCAATTTCTTCAATAGAAATCTTTTGTCTACTTTTTTTCCTATGAGTTAAAAAAAGAATAAGTCCATGGGTTTGATTGATGAGGTCGTGAAAAAAAAGTTGTTCTTTTTTTTCAACTTCTTCTGATACATTTTTTGATGATTCATTATTTTTTAGCCAAAACATCAGGCCCTCGTCTCTATTCTACTTAGGCCTGATTGCTTCTCTCACCCTATTTTACGGGCAAGTAAACAGCTTTAGACCCTAGTTCTTCTTCAATGCGAAGAAGTTGATTATATTTTTCCATGCGATCAGATCTACTTGCTGAACCTGTTTTTATATGACCAGCTCCAGTTGCTACTGCCAAATCAGCAATAAACGAATCCCCTGTTTCTCCTGAGCGATGAGAAATAATAGCTCTATAATGATTATTAAATCCCAACTCCATCGCCTCAAAAGTTTCAGTCAAAGTTCCAATCTGATTAACTTTAACTAAAATAGCATTGGCTTCGCCGGCCTTTATTCCCGCTTCAAAAATCTTTTTATTGGTGACAAATAAATCATCGCCAACTAAAACTATTTTTGAGCCAAGTGCTTTTGTGAGTTCAATCCAACCAAGATGATCTCCCTCATCTAGCCCATCTTCTATAGAATATATCGGATACTTGGCACAAATTTCTGAATAGTATTTAATCATATCTGCAGTAGTTAAGCTTTTTCCTTGAATATTATATTTGCCATCTTTATAGAATTCTGAAGCAGCCGCATCAAGAGATAGAGAAATATCAACACCTGGAGTATATCCAGAATCAGTAATGGCCTTTAAAATAAGCTCAATAGCTTCTTCGTGCGATTTTAAATCGGGAGCAAAGCCTCCTTCATCGCCAACATTGGTCGAGTAATGGGCTTCATGAAGTACTTTTTTAAGCGAATGAAAAACTTCGACTCCGGCCCGAAGATTTTCAGAAAAAGATTTTTTAAGATGCGGAACGATCATAAATTCTTGAATATCAAGATTATTAGAAGCGTGAGCCCCGCCATTTATAATATTCATTAAAGGCGTAGGCATAATCAGTTTTTTAGCAGCATTTGGGGCCTTAAGATTTTCAAATAAATAATTGACCAGACTTTTATTAGCGTCGAGTGCACCTGCTCGACAGGCGGCCATAGACACTCCTAAAATAGCATTAGCTCCAAGCTTAGCCTTATTTTCAGTTCCATCGAGCTCTAGCATTAATTGATCGATAGTTTTTTGCTCGCTGACTTCCAGACCTAAAAGTTTTGGAGCAATAATTTCATTTACATTAGCAACGGCCTTTAATACTGATTTTCCCATATAATATGTTTTGTCGCCATCTCTAAGCTCAAGCGCTTCCTTAGAACCAGTTGAGGCTCCAGAAGGAACGGCAGCCCTTCCTAAGTTATTGGCTTCAGTCCACACATCAACTTCAATTGTTGGATTTCCACGAGAATCCAGGATTTGACGGGCAAGAATTTTTCTAATCTTTGTCATAATTTAATTTCCTTGAAAGGTCCCAAAAGGGAAGCACGATATTTTTTTATCCAAATATTATTTTTTGTCGAAAAAAAGTTATAAAAATCTGGTATCAGATTTTGGTTAATGGCCTCATCCCCACCACTTAAGGCCAGGACTCTCTGAGCAATATGAGCATCGGGAGAAATAGTTTTTAAATTGAGAATCTTCTCAATTTTTTTTCTGATCAAGGGATAATGAGTACAACCTAAAATGGCAAAAGAGTAACGATGAGGTTTTAAAAAAGCTAATTCCTCTTCTAAACTCTTATAAAATTGCTCACGATCATTAGGGGAGTAATAAAAGTCTTCTATAAGTTTGGCTAAATTAACTAGGCCATAATGATCTATTTGAGAATCGGGATCAAGTCGCTCTTTAAGTCTTTTAAAGCGCTCTGATTTCCCAGTGGACTCCGTTGTTAAAACCATCATCTTTTTTTGGGCCGGTGTTAGGCCAACAGGAATTTTATAATAAGCGTTGAGATAAGGCTCTACCCCAACAAAAGTCATATCGGGAAATTTAACTCTGAGTCTGTCAATACTTGCGGCAGTGGCCGTATTACATGCCACAACGATAAGCTCGACATTTTGTTCTTTGAGTGCTTGAGCAATAATGAAGGATCTTTCAGTAATAAAGTCATCGGATTTTGGTCCGTAGGGCGCAAAAGCATCATCACTAACATAAAAATAGTGGGCAGATGGCAGGGTCTTGAAGAGTTCTGCCAACACACTATAGCCCCCAATCCCAGAATCAAAGAGACCTATTTTTTTTTCATTAATTTTTTTGTCAGTATTAATCATATAAGGCAATATCTTAATCAAAGTTCTAATTAAAGTTAAGAGCTAAGTTGAGGAATAAAATGTTGCATTTAAAAAACTTTTTAAGCATTAAATTATTTGGGGGCTTAAAGAGTTTAGAGCATAATTTAGAAAATTTTTTTCAACACACCGATTTAAATACACCTCACTGGGTGAGCATTGCTCTTAATAAAAATACGATTCGGCAAAGTTTTTTGACAAAAGAGCTGGATTTTTTGACTGCCAGTGAAGCTTACAGCTTTAAATCTGCCGAAATGAGTGAAGGCCATTTTATTCAAATCTTTAGAAACCAAAACTTAATGGCTTCAGGTGTACTCAACCCTAGCCTATACCTTACAAAACTAGTCAAATTTAATGCTTTAGTTGATGCCGCCTTGGACTTAGAATTAACTTATTTTCAAAATGAGCTGAGCAAGAATTTAGGAGAAATTCAGTTTTCGCCATTAGAGGTCTCTAATGAAGATAAAGCGCTCGAATGGATCAAGTCAAGTTTTTTAATTTTGGAAAAAGCCATTATTAAAAGTTTAACTGACAAAGATCTTCTGTTTCAAAGCCTCCTTTTTTTTGGACATAACTCCAAAAGCAATCACCATGAAATACGCTTTATAACATTTAATATTGACTGCCAGTTTGAGCTGCTTTCAAATGGAAAACTTCGCATCAAGGTTTATAACGATAAAGATGGAGATTTGGGAAACAGTAAAAAAGCTGCGCTTCAAGGTGATTTTAATTTTAGAAAAAGAGAATTATTAGATGAATTAACTAAAATTTTATCAGTTCATACTCAAGGAATTAAATTTATTTTTTAGTTAGCACGGGCGATTTTCGCAATATATTAAAAGCCGAGCATATTTCGCATTGAAGCCCATCACACCCACGTGCAGAACAAAATTCCCTTCCATAAAAAATTATTTGTAAATGCAACTTATTCCATTTTTCTTTAGGAAAAATCTTTTTTAAATCGGCTTCCGTTTGTTCGACATTTTTGCCGTTAGTTAATCCCCATCTTTGCGCCAAACGATGGATATGAGTATCTACAGGAAATGCCGGAACATTAAAGCTTTGGGCCATCACAACGGAGGCCGTTTTATGTCCAACTCCAGGAAGCGACTCCAGCTCTTCAAAACTTGCCGGAACTAGTCCTTGAAATTTATCAATTAAAATATGGGAGAGCTCATAGATGGCCTTAGATTTTTTTGGAGAAAGCCCGCAAGGCTTTATGATGGCTTCAATTTCAATTGGAGTTAATTTAATCATTTTATTTGGCGAATCAGCCTTTTTAAAAAGCAAGGGAGTTATCTTATTGACCCGCTCATCCGTGCATTGGGCAGAAAGCAAGACAGCAATTAAAAGGGTATAAGGATCCTTATGATCCAAAGGAATAGGAGTCTGCGGATAGAGCTCTTCTAATCTTTTGATAATATAGTCTGCTTTATCTTGGCGAAGTGACATTAGTTTATTCTGACAAAACAAACTCATTCAATCAACTAATAAAAAAATAAATCGATAGGAATAAAATTCATAGTTTTAGAATATTAAAACTGAATTACAATTTTAGTATGATGTCTTAAAAACAAGTTTAGGTGTATATGCAGCATAGAATTTTTCTGATCCTAATTTTTTTATGTAATTTTCTTTCGCCAAATAAATTAATGGCCAGTGACACTGATGTGCTTACTAATAGCCTTAAACAACTTGGTTCTGCTGTTTCTGCAGCTGGAACAGTAGACTACAAAGGTGGATGTGCAACATGTGCCCAAACAATTCAGAACCAAAAATCTTACAGCCTCTATTCAAAGGATAATGATAAAAAAATCGAGCTCTCTGTGATTAGTGAAGAAGAAGCAAATAAATTATTCAAAGAAATAGTAAGCCGAGATGATATCCCCTTTGGATACCCAATGGAAGGCTGTTATGCTAGGGCCCACAAAATGGCAAGACTCTTAGGAGACAAAGGCATTATTGCCGGAAAAGCTTTTGTTGAAGGCCAGTTGTATGTCGATACAAAATTTGGTGAAGTTGGCTGGAGCTATCTGGTAGCACCAGTATTGATGATTAAAAAAGGTAATACAATTACTCCTTATATTTTTGATCCTTCACTCTTTGATAAGCCTGTAACATTCGAAGCTTGGAAAGCTAAAATGCTGGCTAAGCCAAAGGCGAAAATGGCAAGAGAGTATTTCACTAACCGCTTTGCTTATGAACCAGATGATCGATTAGCTAATCTCTCCGATTATACTGAAGAAACAATTGAAGATATGAATAAAACAAACAAAGAATATTCTCGTGCATTGGCAATGTACAATGAATCAATAAAGAAAAAATTATAAATAATTAAATAAATAAGGAATTATTAAATGAAAAAAATATTTTTAGTTTTAATTGCTCTGCTAATCTCGTCAAACATAATAGCTGAGACTCGAATGAAAAATGAAATTACCGATACTTTTTCAGATAAAATTAAAAATATAAAAGACGAAGACAATGAAATAGTTGTGCAATTTTTTCGACAAGCAGCTGTCTATAAAATGCAAAAATCTCATCCACGCTACGGCGAACTTAAGGCAAAACTTGAATTATTAAAAAAAGATGAAAAGAAAGCTAAGATTGTTGCAACGATACCTAAAATGGAAATAAAAGATATCACTGAATAAAAAATTAATTAGGCCATGGAGGGTCTGTGAAATTAGATGTTGTTCAAGATGCTAAAGATCATACTTACACTCTCAAAGTAAAGATCGATCAGTACAAAACCTTACGCGATTACGAAGTCATGCATAATCTTATCAATGCAATTTCTCTTGATTTTGATCTCGACCCAGAAATTTCAATTGAAGATCTAAAAAATATTGTAGCTGAAGCAAGAAAAGAAGAAGCTGAAGAAATTAGTTGTGAGATTGGTCCAGAAGGCATTGATATCGAGTTCTAACTCTTAAGCTGCCTCGCCTTTATCACCTCTTATTTTTTGGTTGTACCACTCAGGCGCTAAAAAACTACTTTTAGGAAAAGGAAGCTTATTAACTATAATATCTTCAAAAAAAGTGGGCACATAATTACAAGCAACCATTTCACCGATATACTTTCCAGTATCTGGATCTTTTCCCGTTTGAACCCAACGAAAAATATCTCTTGAAATATAATTGCCTCTGGCATCAAGACCTAAAATTTCTGAAACATGTGAAGTTCTTCTTCCTCCATCGTGATAACGAGAGCACTGAACGACTATCTGCATGGCCGATCCAACCATTTTCCTAACGGCATCGGGAGGAATTTTTGTATCGCCCATTAAACAAAGTGTTTCAAGTCGAGTACACGCATCAACTGGATTATTGGCGTGAACTGTACCCATTGAGCCATCGTGACCGGTGTTCATGACTTGAATAAGATCGAGGGCTTCTTCACCGCGAACTTCCCCTACTATAATTCTATCTGGACGAAGTCTCATGGCAGAGATGACCAAATCGCGAATAGTCACTTCAGTCACTCCTCGCTCTGAATCTGCTTTTCTAGTTTCAAAATTAACTACATGCTCGGCCTTAACTTGAAGTTCTGCCGCATCTTCAATAATAATTAATCTCTGAGTTTTAGGAATACGAGAACCTAAAACATTAAGCATAGTCGTCTTACCTGATCCTGTACCACCTGAGACGATAATATTTTTTCCCAAATAAATACAAATATCCAAAAAACGTGCTGCATCTTTAGAAAGAGAACCAAAAGTAATGAGGTCGTTTAACCCTAATTTTTCTTTGGAAAATTTTCTAATGGCAACAGTCGTTCCATTTTTGGCCATTGGTGGAAGTACGACATGAATACGGGAACCATCGGGAAGCCTCGCATCGAGTCTTGGATTGTCTTTATCAATTCTGCGACCAACAGACTGAGCGATTGCTCTCATCGCTGAAATAAGAGCTTCTTCATTATGAAATTCTGAAGTTGTTTTATAAACTAAACCTTTTTTTTCTACAAATATTTCTTTGGGACCGTTGATCATAATTTCAGAAACACCAACATCTTCAAGATGCTCTTTTATAGGGTACAAAAATTGATCAATGGCATCGCTGAAGACTGACATATTTTTTAATCTTCCTTATTATCTAAATCCATAACATCACCCATGCCTTTTAGATTTTTAAGCTCCTCTCGCTTGATTTGAACCCACTCGCTTGGAGTTTCTTTGGGTTTCCAAATCTTTACTGCATCCGAGGCCAATCCACGTCTAGCACTCTCTTCTTTATCGGAGGCTTTCTCTAAAACCATAACTCTTCCAGTATAGGTATTATTGGGACAATTAAATTGAAAAACTCCAACCTTATCAAAAAAAGCTTCACTCTCCACAATCTTTTGAGGAGTTGCAGTGGCGTAAACATTTTTATCGGGAATATTAAAACAAGCACTCTCAACTCCCACCGCCGTAACAAAAAATCTGACCTTTTCCCCTTTGAAAACAATCAGCCGATTAGGATAAAAGCCATCTTTACTAATAATAACTGCTTGCTCACGGTATGGAATATCCAGAGTTTTGTCTTTATTATAACTCTCCTCAAGTGCCATGGCGCTGAAGTTGAAAGCAAATATAAATAATGTCACTACTTGAAATTTAATAAATACCTCTCAATAACTTGGCCAAAATATATTTGTCCTTATTGAATCTTTCGGTATTTGACTAAAAAACTTTAATCGGATTTTAAATTGTTAAATCATCTGATTCTCGACCTAAGGGAAGTCGCTGATCTTGCTGCTTTTTAGGGAGTGCCCTTATAGGGGGCTTTGATTGGCTTTTTGAATTTGTGAGTTTTTTAAATTTTATTAAGAGTTCACCGTCGATATTTTCGAATTGAGGATTGCTTTGATCGAGCCCTTCAGGAATTGAGAATTGTCGCTCAAAATGAACTTTGGAAGTACTCTTTACTTTATTTGATGAATCTTCAGAAACTGATTCGACATCACCTTTTAATTTAATTAGCCCTTTTTCAATTTTTATATCAAGCGGTTTATTTTTTAGCTGTTTTACTTTTAACACAAATATTTGATGGGTATCTGTCTCTCGCCAATCGTATTCACCAATGGCCATTGCTTCGTCCATTCCCGGCATTCCACCAAAACTATCTTGCTGGAATTTTCTTATCATGTCTTCAAAATGCGAATCAAAATTATCAAAAGCTGAATCATTCATCAGCGACTTAATCATTTCCTCCCGGGCCTTTAAGATTTCTTGAATTTGACGATCCATGCCTCCACTGCCATTACGATTTGTTTGGGGATAGCCTTTAGTGGATAAAAAGATAATTAAAATTAAAATTAAAAATAAAATTAATTTTTTCATGTCAGAAATAATATCATAATTTGAAGCTTCTTCACAGACTATTTCAAACCTCAATTCTTGAGTTTTTTGAATATAACCAGGCAATGGATTCAATGAAGAAAAATAACCCAAGGCAAAAGCCTTGGGTTATTTATTTTTTAATCTTTAAAAACTATTTTTTGTGAGCTGGAGCTTGAGCTGAAGCCGCTGGAGCTGCTTCAATTCCTAAAAGTTGAACTTCAAACACTAAAGTCTCTCCACCGCGTATTTTTGGAGGTGCACCTGCATCGCCATAAGCCAGATCAGAAGGGATAACAAATTTAGTCTTGCCACCAACTTTCATCAACTGCACACCTTCAGTCCATCCTTTGATAACTCTATTTAATGGGAAAGAAACCTCTTTTCCTCTTTCAACAGATGAATCAAATACTGTCCCATCAGTTAAAGTACCGTGGTAGTGAACCTTTACCACATCAGTTTCTTTTGGAGTTGCACCAGTTCCAACAACAATATGCTTGTATGCTAAACCAGAAGCAGTTTTAGTACCACCATCTTTAATGAACTTATCAAGGAATTCAGCTCCTTTTTTCTTAACGTCCACAGATTGTTTTTCCATACGCGATTTAAACATATCTTGAATTTTTTGTTGGTAAGCCATAGGATCAACCTTTTGCTTTTCACCTTTAGCTGAGTCTCTCAACCCACTAGCTAGCGAGTCGATTTCTGCGTCTGTCATTTGAAGTTGACTAAGGCGAGAACCAAACATTGTACCGATTGAATAAAAAGTTTTTTCTTCTTCGGTTTTTGGATCTTTATTCTTTGAGCAGCTAACTGCCGTCAAGCCTACTAATGAAAAAACAACCAAACTTGTTAAAACATTCTTTTTCATACCTTTGCATTCCTTTGTAAGTTTATGGTGAAAAAATTATATATCTAATACGTTAATGCCGAAGATTAGAAAGATCAAGTTAGCAATTCTAATATGAGAACGATTTTAGCAAATCATTTCAAAAATGGATCTCAAAAACCCGCTTCATCTAATGCTAGATTTGCCATCCTGTCACATAGTTCATTTTGAGGATGGCCGGCATGTCCCTTGACCCATAAAAAGGAAATGGTATTAAAATTTTGTCGCAATTGATCTAACTCTTTCCATAAGAGTAAATTCTCAGGTTCTTTATTGTCGGCTTTCTTCCAACCGCGTCCTTTCCAACCAGGAACCCATTTTTCGATTCCTTCTACTACATATTTCGAATCACTATAAATAAATACCGGACTCTCGCGATCTGATATTCCTTCTTCAACCCATTTTTCAATTAAGCCCTTAAGACCTCGAATAACACCTTCAAGTTCCATCTTATTATTGGTCGTTGGTACATCAACCCCCGAGGACTTTAGGATGATTTCAGCGTTATGGTCCTGTATCATTGTGGCCCAGGCTCCAGGCCCTGGATTTCCCCTACAAGCACCATCGGCGAAAACAGCAAAACCTGCTTTTTTTCCAATCATTTCATCTGGCAGAGGGAAATGATCATTTTGCAGTTCAATAGAGCTAGATTCGGACTCTGGCAAAGAATCTCCTTTTGTACTAAGGAGATCTAGAGCAGCAAGCGCAGTTTGATCATCTGGAAAAAGAGCGCGTAATTTTTTAATAATTTTTTGATATTCTGATTTTCTCATATGCAAATACTAGCGGAATCATTGTTCTTTTTAAAGCACTTATGTTAGAACTTTGTGCATGAAGAAAGCCTACTCTATTCGCGTTTACAAACAATATTTTAATTTTGCATCTTCGCATTTTATGCTTTTTAAAGACGGCACGCGCGAACCCTTACATGGGCATAATTACCGCCTTCAAGTAAAAGGAAACGCTCTAGATCTAGATGATGATATGGTTTTTGATTTTTTAGATATAAAACCCATTGTAAGGGAAATTTGCGACTCTCTTGATCACAAATTACTTATTCCAAAAAATAATCCACATTTAAAAATTCAAGAGATCGAAAAAAATTATCTTTTCACAACTCAGGATGAAAGTTTTTTTAGTATTCCCCAAACTGATGTTCTAGTGCTTCCCATTGAAAATACATCAGTAGAGAGAATTGCAGCCTATATGGCCTATCAAATAAGAGATCTTGTTAAGTCCCGTTTCAACTTCGAGTTCAAAGAGTTGGAAGTTGAAGTTGAAGAGACTATCGGTCAATCAGCTATATTTGTCTTAACACAAGAATAATTTTCTAAGGAAATAAAAATGAAATTTGTAGAACTCACATCTGGTTCAAGTGTAAAAAATCATATCATTCGTGCTTATAAATCTGAACTAAATGCACCAAAATATAATTACATTTTAGGAGGTGTGCATGGAGATGAAGTTGAAGGGGCTTACCTGGCCCAAAAAATTTTTGAGTGGCTCTCTTCAACAAATGAAGTCGAACTTCCTATGATTATTGTTCCAATTGTTAATGTCGATGGATTCAATCTTAAATCTAGAGTTAATGGAAATGGAGTAGACTTAAACCGCAATCTACCATCAAAACAATGGTCATCACAGGCGCGAGAAGCTAAGTATTTTCCTGGAGTAAAGCCATTATCTGAACCGGAAAATCAATACCTCGTCTCTTTATTTGGAAAATATCCACCGCGATTTATTTTAAGTTTTCACTCATGGTACCCAGTAATTAATTATAATGGTGCTTGTAAAGAAGTGGCCGAATTTTTGGCTAGCTTTAATAACTATCCAATTGAAGCCGATTTTCTGACTCATCCCACTCCTGGCTCTTTGGGAGAATATGGCCCTCAAGTTTTAAACTCTCCGGTTTTAACGTTCGAATGTCCTGTACTAACGGAGTCAATAACCCTCGATTCGATTTGGAAGGAAAATGAAGTAGCTTTTAAAAAACTCTTTACCTCAGGCCTGATAGAATCATTTAAAAACTAAATTATCTAATTATACATCCTCAAAACGAGAGTCATCTGCACTAGGAAGTTGAATATCTGAATGTTTTCTCTTGGCATTTATGGCCATAGGAGACATTGGCAATGAAGATGGGGCAATAAAAGTATTTACTTTATTATCTGACTTAAGCTTGGAATTTGTAATAACTTTGGATGAATCTAATTTATTTGGCAAAATTTTTTCTTTTGCCTTTTCTTCTTGAATGATTACTTTCTTTTTATCACTAAGCTGTCTTGATTTTATCGCTTGAGACTTCGCTCTTCCATTGAGTAAAACTAATAACTTTTCAGAATTCATTTTTATTATATTAGATAAATTCATCACTTGATTGGCACTACTCGAAACACTTTTAGAACCAATTGCGTTTTGATTCATCACTTCATCAATTTGTCCCATTGCTTTATTAACCTCATCAATTCCAACAGACTGTTCAGTAGATGCAAGGGCCACTTCAGAAACTAATGACTCAACAGTCGAAACAGAATTGCTAATCTCTGTTAAGGCAAAATCGCACTCTTTTGCCTTTGCAACCCCAGTTTGAATTTTTTCTTTACCATCATTAAAAAGTTTTTCAACTTGAGCTTTAGTCAAAGATACTATTTCGTTCACCTTAACAATACTCTCTTCTAATAATCCCTTTATCTCAGTGGCAGCATTACCACTCATAGTGGCTAAATTTCCAACTTCTTCGGCCACAACAGCAAATCCTTTTCCTTGCTCTCCAGCTCTAGCTGCTTCTACTGAAGCGTTGAAGGAGAGAAGTTTTGTTTGAAATACAATATCGTTAATAACTTTGGTCTTCTCAGAAATATTAGTGATTACTCTTACCATTTCCTTTAATTCGTTATTATTTTTTTCCATAAATTCATTAAAAGAGTCATTATTCTGATTAATTTCATCCATTGCTAATAGCATATTCGAAACTGATTTTTGGCCATTTTTCACAGACTGAAGACTGGCAATTGTGGAAGATTTAGCATGATTAGCATTATCTGTATTTTTTCTAATCATCGCAGATATTTCTTCAAGACTTGAGGCGGTTTCTTGTACTGCAGAGGCTTGATCACTTGAGCTTGATGATAATTGATTACTCAATGAGCTCAAGGTAGTAGCTGATTCTGTAAGTTGAGGAGTAGATTGATCTAGCTCACTAATGACAAAAGTTAAGTGTCTTGTCAGAGATTTCGCCATAAATGTTGCAATGATAATACTGATAAGAAATCCAACTAAAGTTACCACAAGCGAAATGTCATTTGATCGATCAGCTATTTTATCTGATTGCCTAGCCCATTTAATGGCTTCAGAATTTTGGAACGCCATAAGCGCCTCCATAGATTTAAAATAAAGCTCTGCTGATTGAGCATACCCATTAAAGTATTGCTCGAGGACGGCTTGAGTTGGCCCTGATTTTTTAAATGCTTCAAGTAAATTATCTGTTTTTGCTTTAAATATTTTCCATTGCTCATTAACTTTATTATAAATTTCGGCTTCTCCTTCAACAAAAGGAATATCGTTATAGCTTTTGTCAGCAACTTCATAATGTTTCATTTGTGCTTCTATTAATGATAAAGAAACTTTTGCATCTTCTTCATGACCCTTCGAGAAGCCTAAAATAAAATTTATCTCAGATTTTATAATTCGCACACTCTCGCGCATATCAGTCATTTTCTCTAAATTGGGTAAATTAATGTCTGCGACATGGTTATAACTTTCAATCACTTTTAGTAAATTGATGTAACCTAATCCCCCAACTAAAAGTAAAAAGAGAGAGACAAAGAAGAAGCTGAGAAAAATTCTGTATTTTAAATGTAATTTAGATAACACTGCAAACTCCTAAGGATTTTTATAAATATTATCGGTATTACTAAGTTAGTAATTAATCAATAATATCTAAAGTTTGCACTCTTGATGGAAGATGAAAAAGCTCGGCTAATTACCTATCAAGCCTACATAAATTGTAGGCTTCATACTCTATTTTAATGAAATACAAAGTTTTTAAGATTAACTAGCTTTTGTAAACTTTATAACTTCAACAGGACAAGCCTCTGCAGCCTCTAAAATTTTTAGACCATCATTTAAGGGAGCATTAGCTCTTATAAGACAAGTTGAGTCGGTAACTTCGAAAACTTCAGGAAAAATTCCCTCGCAAGCATCACAGACAATGCAACCAGGCTCGATCCAAACTTTTGAAACAGCAAAATTAGCAACGGCCGCAACTGCTTCAGCTCCAGCTCCAGCTCCAGCAAACTGACCAGCAAATTCTGGATTCGTTGCAAGTTTTAAAGCTTTGGCCGATCTTGGTAGCGGAGGGGAGATAAAACTTCTTTCTGGAATTTCAAATCTTGGCTTCTCTTTTGGGGTTATAAGTTTTTCGCTAACTTCTAAGGCCGACACTGAAGCTTTGGCAAGTTTTTCCTTAAAAGCAGATCCCTTCATAGTCATTAAATGAGTAACCGAGTCTTTTGAAGAGGCAACTTCAATTTCAATTGTCGCATTTTCTAAACCTTTCGCATTCTTGATATCTTTCATAAAATTACCAAGATCTAAATCGCGAGCGAAATCATTTTCAGAACCATCAAATTCACGAGTTATTTCTAATTGAGCAGGAGTTCCGAAAGGGTTGAATAAATGAATCTTTAATCTATCAAAGCGAACAGGTTCTGCATTTTGATCCCAAAAAAAACTAAAAGCAAAACCCGTTTCTCCAAACTGACTTTTTAGAATTTCAATCTTAGGTTTAACGAATAAAAAATTTAAAGCTCCAGATAATAGACTTAGAGCCCCTATCCCAACTAAAAGTCCAATTCCCAGCAACATCGCCACGGCCATGGCAATAAAGGTCGTATTCACAAAAACTCCTCAACAAAAAAAAGAGCCAAATTATCAAATATTGTCCTTTATTTTAGCATAAGAAATTAAGATGTTTAGGAAAAAAGTGAAATAGAAAGCTTTAGATTAAAAATTGCATGAAGTGAAGTTCCCACAGGTTTGCCTAAACCCAAAAGTGTGCCGTCCTCATTGAAAACCCAGACGTAATTCTCCGAACAAATAAGTTGTGAACTGGACTTAACTTCTAAATCTGCCAGTGGAATACGCTGACCTTTGAGATAGCGCTTAGTCAAATTATGTCCCATATAGACATGATTGAATTCTAAGACACGATTGAGTGGAATTCCCCATTTCGCCAAGGGAAAACTCAAATCATCTTTTTTAGGCCAGGCTGTTTGAGCAAGAGACTCATCAACTCCCAATGCACCTATGGCCAATCTTTCGAGCTCACTTAAGGCACCCACGCCGTTAAAAAGCGAGGCTATTTCTTCAAAAAGACTTCGTACATAAGTTCCAGAAGAGACACTGACAACAAAATCTAAGTAAGGATAATTAAAATTTAAAATTTCAAAGGCAAATATTTGTCTTTTTACTTTATCTTTTTCAATGATTCGACCTGAAAGTGCGTGTTGATAAAGTCGCTTTCCTTCAAACTTTGTTGCCGAAACACTATGTGGTCTTTGCCAGTATTCTCCTAAGAAATTTTTACCTAAAAAAATCTCTAGTTCTTCTTTAGTTTTATTTTGCCATTCCAATGCGATATCTTTGGTGATTGTAACCGGCGAGGTAAGATCTCCCGTTATGGTTTTTCCACCAAAAACTCCCTTCGCCCTATAAGTTTTAGGGAGAAGCTCATGGACATAATCATTGAGTTTTTGCGCTCCTTGAATTCCTATGAGTAATACGCCCTCAGCAAAAGGGTCAAGAGTTCCAAAATGACCAATTTTACCAAAATTAAAATTGAGATTTTTTTTAAAATGGTGAACGACATCAAAAGAGGACATCCCCACTGGCTTGCATACATTAAATACTAGAGGGATTTTTTGATAGTCAATATCCATAAGTAGGAATTATTCGCGATCTTGATCGCGCTTTATAAGATCCATGATCTTTTTTTCTTCTTCAAATTGATTGTCGTAAACAAAGCTCAAACTTGGAACATGTCTGACTTCTAAAACTTTAGCAAGCTCAGAACGAATCCGACCGGCCGCTGCTTCGATGGCAGCCTTTGCGTCACCTCTAGTATGAGAGTCAAAAGTATCCCAAGAAATAGTTGCATAACCAAAGTCTGGAGAGAGTTCAACTTTTGTAATACTTACGCGAGCTAAGCGAGAGTCACTAATCGAGGTGCGAAGTAGACTGTTAATTTCATTTAACAGTCTTTCTTCATATTTTTCTTTTTTAAATGCAATTCTTTTTGCCATATATTTCTTATAGAGTACTACGAACTTCTTTAGAGCCAGATGATGTCATTCCAGCAACGTCTTCGAGAGTTCTTTTTTTCTGAATCATCATATAAGCTTCAAAAATATCGGCCTGTTTAATATCCGAGTACCCTTCCAGAGAAATACCACACTCATAACCATTTTTAACTTCTTTAACGTCGTCTTTAAATCGCTTGAGAGAAGAGAGCTTACCATCATGCATGATTTTTCCATTTCTAAGCAGTCTGATATTGCAACCCTGAGCAATTTTTCCGTCGATAACATAAGAACCTGCGATAACACCGGCCTTAGGAATATTGAAAACTTCACGCACTTCAGCTCTACCGATAAATTCTTCAACAAATTCTGGAATAAGTAAGCCTTCAAGAGCTAATTTTACGTCATTGATAAGTTCATAAATAACTGAATAATTTTTAATATCAACACCTTTATCTTCTGCCATTTTACGAGCAGAAGTGACTGGTCTCATATTAAATCCGATAACGAATCCACCTGAAGTTGCACCCATTTGGACATCTGAATCAGTTATTGGCCCAACACCACCAGCAATAACTTTAACAGCTACTTCGGCATTGCCAAGAGTCTCAAGGGCCGACTTAATGGCTTCGTATGAACCTTGAACATCAGAGCGTATAATAAGATTTAGGAATTTTTGTTCCTCACCTTCTTTAGAAGCATTAGCAAAGAAGTCTTCAAGAGAAACTTTTTTCTTTTCAGGAGCAGCACTTAATAATTTTCTTTCTTGAATTCTATTTTCTGCAATCTTTTTAGCTTCTCTTTCACTCTTTACAATATTGAGTCTATCTCCAGGAGCTGGAGTTCCCTCTAATCCTAGGACTTGAACAGGTGTCGATGGTCCAGCGTTATTTAATTGTTCACCTAAATGATCAGTAAGAGATCTTGCACGCCCAAAAGTTTCACCAACAACGAGGTAGTCACCTTTTTGAAGAGTACCATTTTGAATTAATAGAGTGGCTATAGGCCCTCTTCCTGGCTCAATTTTAGATTCAATAACTACCCCTTCGACTGAAGCTTTAGGGTTTGCTCTTAAATCAAGAATTTCCGCTTGCAATAAAATGGCTTCTAATAATTCATCAATGCCCTGTCCTTTTAGAGCGGAGACATGAACATATTGAGTTTGTCCGCCCCACTCTTCCGGCATCAAGTTCAAATCAGTAAGTTCTCTTTTTACGTTATCTGGATTTACACCAGGTTTATCCATTTTATTGACTGCGATAATAATTGGCACACCAGCATTTTCACAATACTTAATAGATTCTTTTGTCTGAGGCATAACTCCATCGTCAGCTGCAACAACAAGGACAACGATATCAGTTGCGTGAGCTCCACGTTGTCTCATGGCCGCAAAAGCCGCGTGCCCAGGAGTATCTAAGAAAGTCACTTGTTTTCCACCTTCAACATTAACTGAGTAAGCCCCTATATGTTGAGTGATTCCACCGGCTTCGCCAGAGGCAACTTTTGCTTTTCTTATTGAATCTAAGAGTGTTGTTTTACCATGGTCGACGTGACCCATGATTGCAACAACAGGTGGACGTATTGGAAGTTTACTTTTTTCAGCTTCTGAAATAACAGCTTTTCCAATAATTTTATCTTCATTGAATGCTTTATCTTCTACTCTGTATCCAAAGATTGAGCAAATATCCGCCGCTAAGTGCGGCCCAACATAATCACTCTCTTTAATCAAAAGATTAAGTTGTAAACATTCATCAACTAAGTCTTTAAATTTCAAACTTAATTTTTTAGCAAGTTCACCGAGTTCCACCCCTTTGTGAATTTGAACAACTCGTTTTGATTCTTTAACTTCTGTCCTTTCAGTTTGCTGAGTAGGTCCTACATAATCCTTTTTTCTCATAATTTGAGAATAAATAGGTCGCCCCGTACCACTTAAGGTAGTGTACGATCTTAATTCTTCTTCAGCACGAGACATTGTAATGGCCTGCGCTTTACTCGCGATGACTTTTTTTCCAGTCATCAAAGAAGCAAGACCCCCCATGCGTTTTTTATTTTCTTCTTCGTCAAAACGTTTTTTGCTATCTATTTCCTCTTCAGTTTGAAGTGCATTTGCCGCTGATTTAGGAGCTACTGTCGTTGGACGATTACGTAGTGCTTCTTCGCGAGCCTTAGCTTCTTGTGATTCTTTGAAATTTGGATCTTTAGAAGGTGTATAAACTGGAGTAAAGCGGTGTGGTCGATCCATCGCTGATTTTTTATCAAGTGGAGCAGTTGCACCGGCTTTTCTCACCTCAACGACCACTTCTGGTTTGGTTTCTGTTTGTTTCACTACGGGCTTTGAGACAACACGCAATCCACTGCTTGGAGAAGTCTGAGCTCGAGGCTGGGTTGTAGAGGCTTCTGAAATATCTTCAGAAAAAACTTCTTCATCGCCTTCTTCATTAATTTGAGGCTCTTCAAAATGATGATCTTCATCAATGCCAGAAAAAGACTGATACTCTTCGCCTTCTTCTTCATGAGAGTCTCTTTCATCTGTTTTACGACGAATGACAGTCGCTCTCTTTTTTACAGTTCCCGAAGTCTCACTATCAGAAGCAACTTCAAGATTTTCAGCTTTTTTATCACTGATTTTTTTCTCAACTGCTTTTTTCTCAACAGTTTTCTTTTCAACTGTTTTTGTATCAGCTGTAACAACTTTTTTTCTCACGACTTTCTTTTTTACGTCTCCAGCGTGAGAATCAGTATCTTCTTTATCTTTTTTTAGCGCTGAGAGAAATTTAGATACATCTTCATCAGAAAGTTCTGCCATGTGATTTCTCACATTAAAACCTTTCGTTTTTAAAGATTCGACCAAATCAAGTGGCCCTATCTCCAATTCCTTTGCCAGTTCAAAAACTTTTTTAGGCATTATTAACTCCGTTTACATTTTTTACTTCAATTTAAAAGCAGCAAGCTCTTCTCTTAAGCGTCTTTCAGCATCAGAGAATTTATCTTTTCCATCGCCTTTGTCTTCTTTATGTTTATCGAGGAGACCTCTATAGGCTGGAACGGCTGAAGCAGAAACCAATTCTTCTTGATCATCATCAAGGCTAACTAATCCATCTTCAATTGCTTTATGAGTATCTTTGATAATTGTTTCAGCATCTGTTTCAGATCCATGAATAATTCCAGCTAAAGTAGCTGGGTCCATGGCCGATAAATCTCCAACAGACATAATTCCATTTTGGACTAGCATTTGAGCACGAGCATCAGAAACTGTTGCGATTTGAACCAAATTCTCAACAGCTTTTTTAATTTTTTCTTGTAATTTAGTTTTAGAAATAATGTTGATTTTAAATCCAGTCAACATGGCAGCCAAACGAACATTTTGCCCTCTTCTTCCAATGGCCAAAGATAATTGATCTTCTTCCACAACAACATCCATTGAATGATTATTATAATCAACTTGGATGTTTGAAATTTCAGAGGGAGCGAGTGCAGCTCTGGAAAAAATTTCAATATCTGAGTTCCATCGAACGATATCAATTTTTTCACCTTGAAGTTCATTAACTACATTTTGAACGCGAGATCCTTTCATACCAACACAAGCACCTACTGGATCAATTTCTTTATCGCTAGTATAAACAGCGATTTTAGCACGTTGCCCCGGCTCTCTTGCAGCTGATTTAATTTCAATATTTCCATCCAATATTTCTGGAACTTCAACTTCAAATAATTTTACAAGATACATAGGAGATGTTCTAGAAAGTCGAATTTCAGGCCCTCTGTTTGTCATGACAACTTCAGATAGGTAAGCTTGAATTCTGTCGCCAGTTTTAAAGTTTTCCCCAGGAATTAATTCTTTTCTCGACAATATCGCATCTGATTTTCCCAGATCGACAATAACGTTTCCGCGTTCATATCTTCTCGCTATCCCTGTAACCAGCTCTCCTTCTCTGTGTTTAAAATCAGAAAATAAGATCTCTCTTTCAGCATCTCTTACCTTTTGAAAAATAATTTGACGAGCTGTCTGTACATCTACTCTGGTAAAATTTGGGTTTTCAATTCGAATCCCTAATTGATCGCCGACTTCCACATCACCATCTAAATTTCTAGCTTCATTAATAGTGATTTCAATAATTGGGTCTTTTACACTTTCAACGACATTTTTATATTGATAAATCTCAATTTCATCTTCAGCATCGTTATATCTAGTTTCGTACTCTCCTTGGATTCCATATTTTTTTCTAGCTGTAACCAAAAAAGCTTGCTCAATAGCTTTAACAACAACTCTTTTGTCGATCCCGCGATCTTTTCCTAACGTTTCAATCATTCTTCCTAATTCTGAGAAATTCATTTCAACCTGCCTGCTTATTCTTTTTGTGCTTGGTATTTATTAATATCAGTTTCTAAATTTGCTTTTTTTATTTGTGTAAACGGAACTTCAACGACGACTCCACGAGCGTCGATAGTTAAAGAATCATCATTAACATCTAAGAGTTTTACTTTTATTTTTAAATTGTTTCTTAGAACTTTTGGAAAGTCAGGATAAAGAGTTTCATCTATTTTCTTAACCAATCCCAACGTAACGTCTTGACCAACTATACCTTTAAAATGCTCAAGGCTAGAGAGGTTTCTAAACAAGCCTGGAGAAGAAACCTCAAGTGTAAAATTTTCGGGAATCCAAGTCTCGGTCTCCATATAAGGATTAAAAGCTCGGTCGACTTTTACACAGTCATCTATAAGTGCTGTTTTTGTGATGGGATTCATAATAAAGAGACGAAGCTCTCCAGATGGAGCACTCCATTCAAGATCGTATAATTCTAAATTTAATTCAGCTAAAATTTTTGAAGATAACTCAAAATATTTTAACTCTAAACCACTTCGAGGACCGCGAAGAACCATTTTTTAGACCCTATATAAAAAAAAAGGGCGGAATTAAAAAATCCACCCTTATATATCGTACGCAATTATACTTTAGACTCGGCGATAGAAACTGATTAAAACTTCAATTATGAAATGCTTAAAAAGTATCTACATTTTGGACTATAACAAAATTTTAGGGATTTGCAAACTAACTATAAGATAAATAGCCTAGAGAAGAAGCTATGCGTAATTTAATCGAATTATTCGTCAAAAGTCATAATAAGTGCTGCCCGATTCGCTCCATAAAAGTCTTTTTTACGATGAATAATTTTAAATCCCTCGCTCGAGTAGAGCTTTTGAGCGGCAAAATTACTCTCCTCAACCTCTAAGAAGAAATGTCTGTATCCACGCATATGCAAGTTAAGTAAAGCTTGGCGTAAAAGCTTTTTTGAAAGACCTTGACCACGGTAATTAGGATGAATAATAATTTTTAACAAATGAGCAAACGAATCATCGATAATTTTATCAAATAAGCAAAAGCCAATTGTGACATCGTCTAGATTCATTACCACCAAAAGACGCTCCTGCTCATTGAACAAGTATTTCCAAGAATCTAGACTCCAGGGTGTTGGAAAAAAATCGCGATCTATCTCATGAAGTACAAAGGCCATGTCGCTAGAATAAGCTCCATGGCCTTCGATATTTAGAAAAGTATAAGACATAACTTAATTAAACAGGAGAGCTTAAATCGACGTTTCCGATTGAGCGTTCAGAGTTCGTTTTCACTTCCATATGAAAGCGAATTTTGGCCAATGGATTGAAAGTATATCCATCTTTTCCACGGATAATATACTTTCGTTTAGAATCAGCATCAGTGGGTTCAATAAGCTTTCTTAATCTCGAAACACTTGTATAAATCAACTTATCGTGGATAAGAGGATTGTATTCATCTTTCCAAATCATTTTTGCAAGTTGCTCTTTATCAAAATAAATTCCAGGATTTTTTGATAACAAGAATAAAATTTCTAAAAGAACAAAACGATGTTTGAAATCAATCGATCCAAGGGATCTTTCAACAATTTTTCTATTTGTTCTATCGAGGTATAAATCCACTGTACTATCGTTAACATCGTCAATTTCAGCTTCAATTAAATGGCTAAGGCGTTTAAAAACAGAACCATCAATTGATTCTTGCGCCAAGTGAAACACGCTCAATGCTTCATCAAAATTTCCAGCTTTTTTAAGTGCAATGGCTTTTCCAAAAAGAATATACCCATAAAGATTCCAGCATTTTTTGCTTTGGAGATACTCGTTAGCTAATTTGTAATAGTTAAGCGCCTTATCATTTTCATTAAGTTCAATAAAAATTTTAGCGTAATAAGTGTACATTGCACCGGAGAGGTAGAATTTTTTTATTATTTTTAAAAGATCATTTAATTGATCTAAGTAGCGAAGGGAGAGATCAAAATCTTTTCTATAAAAAGCATTTGTTGCTAAAGAAAGTAAGCATTTAGATAAAAGTTCTGGTTCATTTTCTTCCGTGGATTTTTTGTAGGCTAATTCAAAATTAGCTTTAGCATCTTCAAAATTTCCGCCGTAATTTTTAACGACTCCAAGATTATAAAAGTATTCTGAAGTTAAACTAGGAAGTGCTCGGCTGAGAGCATCCGTTAATTTTTCACTTTCAAAAATGTATTTTCCAGCTTTAGTATCTTCCAGTTTTTCACTAGCAAGTCGGATAAGAAAACCGTATGTCTTAAGAATTGAAAATCCATCAACTATGGGATCGGCATACGAGAGAGCTTTTACGAAAGAATCTTCGGCGCGATCTAAATCAGCCTTATCATAGTAGACTTTTCCCAGTTGGTAATACGATCTTCCAATGTCAGATCTTGAAATCTCAAATTCATTTTTTGTCGCGTTATCTTGAAAAAGTCCTAGGGCCGGGTGACCTACAGATTGCGTTTGTGAAATTCCAAAATCTTGAGTCGTTACCATAGGTGAATCTCCAATAATTTTTACGCCACTTTGACAATTAAAAAAGTAAAGCTCAGAGGTCATATCACGTTAGATTTTCAGCGTCAAAAGGACAATGTAAGATTTTTCTAAAAGTAAGATTCAACTCGTTGATTTGTATGGATTTCACTGCTATTCTATGATTGAAAAAATTTCATATTTCATACCTTTCGGAGACTTAAATGGCCAAATACGAACTCGACACAATCCGTCACTCAACTGCTCACCTGATGGCCCAAGCTGTCAGCCGTGTCTATAAAGATAAAAATCCACAATTTGGGATCGGACCGGTCATTGAAAATGGATTTTATTACGATATCGACGTCGATGCTAAAATTGGCGACAACGAACTCGCGCTGATTGAAAAAACTATGCTGGAAATTATCGATGAAAAACTTCCCATTACCAGAATGGTTTTTAATCGTGATGAATCAATCGCTTTTTGGAAAGCTAAAAACCAACCACTTAAAGTTGAGGTTGTCTCTGATATCCCGGCCGATCAAGAAATCTCCTGCTACCAACAGGGTGAATTCGTCGATCTTTGTCGAGGACCTCACGTTGAAAATACTGGTCATCTTCCAAAGTTTTTTAAACTACTTCATACCGCTGGAGCTTATTGGAAAGGAGATTCCAATAATAAAATGCTTCAGAGAATTTATGCGGCTTCATTTACAACAAAAAAGCAACTAGAAGTTCATCTCAACTTTTTAGAAGAAGCTAAAAAGCGCGATCATCGAAAACTTGGAAAAGAGTTAGAATTGTTCCACTTTGAGTCAGTGGCACCTGCTTCGCCTTTTTTTATGCCAAAAGGAGCTACTGTTTACAATGAACTTGTCGCCTTCATGAGACGAATTTATATCAAGTATGGCTATGATGAAGTTATTACTCCAATGCTTTTAGATTCTGATCTATGGCATACTTCCGGACACTACGCTCACTACAAAGAAAATATGTACTTTTCCCAAGTCGATAAAAAAGAGTTCGCTCTAAAGCCTATGAACTGTCCTTGTCATATGTTGATGTTTAAACATTATAAATACTCTTATCGCGATTTGCCGATGAGATACGCTGATTTTGGTCGCCTTCACCGCTATGAGAGCGCTGGAGCAGTTGCAGGTCTTACTCGCGTGCGATCTTTTTGCCAGGATGATGCACATATCTTTATCCAGATGGAAGGCATTGAAGCTGAGATTATAAAACTAATGGAGATGTTTTTTATTTGTTATGATCATTTTGGATTTCATCAAATAAAAGTTGGGCTTTCTACGCGTCCAGATTCTAAAGCTGGTGATGATGCGACCTGGGATAGGGCCGAAGCAGCTCTTAAAGGTGCTCTCGATAAAACGGGTCATACATATTACGTCAATGTAGGTGATGGAGCCTTTTATGGACCAAAAATTGATATTCAAATCGCCGATGCGATTGGCAGATGGCATCAACTTGGAACAATTCAACTCGATTTTCAACTGCCAGATCGCTTTGATTTAAAATACACTAATCAAGAAGGTCATGATGTTCGTCCTGTCGTTATTCATAGAGCTTTATTGGGCTCTCTTGAAAGATTTATAGGAGTCTTTCTCGAGCACGTGGCAGGGGTATTCCCATTTT
>CANFNL010000001.1 GCA_947448205.1 Bacteriovoracaceae bacterium | reverse complement strand
GACCGAGCATTACAAAACCCATGTGAGAAACAGATGAGTAGGCAATAAGTTTTTTAACGTCTGTTTGCGCCATTGCGCATAGTGCACCGTAAATAACGTTAATCAATCCTAGCCATGCTATGGCTTGTGAAAAATACTTAGCTGAATCTGGAAAAATAGGGAAGGCGATTCTTAAAAAGCCATAAGTTCCCATCTTCAATAAAACACCTGCAAGGATAACTGAAATCGCAGTAGGCGCCTGAACGTGTGCATGGGGTAACCAAGTATGAAATGGAAATACTGGAACCTTAATGGCAAAACCAATAAACATGAAGATAAAAAATAATTTACTAAATGATAAGCTCTGGCCAAACATGGTTAAAGTTTGTGTTGTAAACTTTCCCCCTGATAAAGCTAAAATACTAAAAGAATTCTCAGATTGTCCTGTTGCAAAATAAAGAGCAACTATACCAACTAACATTAAAAGTGATCCAAAGAAGGTATAAAGAAAAAACTTAACGGATGCGTATTCCCGATTTTCTCCACCCCATACACCAATAAGAAAAAACATTGGTAGAAGCATTACTTCCCAGTAAACGTAGAATAAGAAAAAGTCGAGTGACATAAAAACACCAAATACTGTACTTTGCAAAAGAAGGAGTAATGCAAAATAAGCTTTGATTGATTTTTTAATTTGAGTCCAAGAACTCAAAATACAAAGCATAAAGAGAAGACCTGTGAGTAAAATCATCGGAAGTGAGATTCCATCTACCCCAAGTGCGTAATTAATATGGAATTGCGGAATCCATGGTATTTTTACGTTAAAAGCTTGCTGCATTCCCGACACTGTGTTGTCGAATTTTGCATAAAGAACTAACGTAAGCGCAAAAGTGATAATGGTATTGATGAGCGCCCAGGTTTTCATCCAAGTTGTTTTTTCTTTTGGAAGAATCAACACACCAAGAACTCCAATAATAGGCATCCACAAAATCCAGCTTAATAAATCTAAACCGTGCACCGGTTAACTCCTTCTAAAAAGTTACTCTTAATATAAAAACTCTAATAATTAAAAACGTAATGTTAAAACATAGCTAGCTAGTACAAAAATCAAGACCATGAAGTACAATTGAATCTTTCCAGATTGAATTGTTCTTAAAATAACGTTCATGAAACGAACACTTGCTCCCGTTCCATCAACCATTCCACTATCGATTACATTGTTATCAAACCATCGAGACACTGTATAAGCAAAACGATTAATCGCTGCCCAACCATCAACTGCGTATTTGTCATAAATTCCCATATCAAAATTGGCTAGTAAATTATTAAAAGGAATTAATCCCTTTTGTATAATTTTTCCAACATAAAGATCATCGAAATAATACTTACCTTTTAGGGCTCGAGTCCATGCTGCAAAAGTCTCTGTCCACCAGCCAGGGTTAATTGATTTTTTAACATACATAGAGAATGCTAAAAATATCCCCGAAAAAGCAATAATGATTGAAGCAATTGCCCCCACATGATGAATTTGATGTACATGATGAGCCTCTTCCTCACTCATTCCATGATTTTCATCATAAGTTGCTTTTGGCAGATCTAACTTATCTCTTGTATCAACAGCTCCAAAATCTTCTGACTGAAATTCAGCAAAATGATGAAGGCTTGCTATATCTGGCTTATGGATTAAAGTTGAGAACCATTCATTCTTTGATCCAAAAAGATTGACTTCACCTTGACCGGTAAAAGATCCAGAATAAAATAAACCAAGGGTAAAAACAGCAAGAATTAATAAAGGTATATTAGAGTTCCAGCCCAGGTGCTCATTATGAGCATGATCATAAATATGATGATCACGTGGATCGCCAAAGAAAGTTAGAAATAACATTCTGAACATATAGAATGCTGTTAAGAAGGCTCCACCAAAACCCAGTATGGCAACTGGAATATAAATTGGATTTGAAAAAGCCATAACTAGAGCGTCGCCTAAAATTCTATCTTTTGAAACAAATCCAGAGAAAAATGGAACACCAGCAATAGCAAAGCAGCAAAGCAGCATGGCAAAGAATGTATAGGGAAGTTTTTTACGAAGGCCACCCATTTGAGGCATCTCTTGGCAATGAATTGAGTGGATAACCGACCCAGCAGACAAGAATAAACAGGCCTTAAAAACAGCATGAGTAATTAAATGCATAAAAGCAGCATTGTATGATCCAACCCCGATTCCAATAACCATGTATCCCAATTGAGAGATTGTAGAATAGGCAAGCACGGCTTTAATATCTGTTTGAACAAGGGCAATTGTAGCTGCACCAAAAGCTGTTATTCCACCAATAAGTGCAATAAATGGAAGCAGATGTCCAAGTTCCATAAGTGGATACATTCTCAATGATAAATAAACTCCAGCGGCAACCATTGTTGCTGCATGTATGAGAGCTGAGCAAGGTGTTGGTCCCCACATCGCATCTGGCAACCAAACTTGAAGAGGTACTTGAGCTGATTTCCCCATCGTTCCCATGAATACTGAAAATGCTGCAAAAGTTGCTAGTGGAATTCCTAAAGCATACATATTTGAAAATTTTCCAGCTGCGATAGCATTATAAATATCTACAAACGAAGCCGATCCTACTACTGACCATATTGCTAAAATTCCCAAAAGAAAAAAAACATCTCCCACTCTTGTAGTCATAAAGGCTTTCATGGAAGCGTTGCCAGCTCCTTCTTTTTCGTAATAAAAGCCAATTAATGAATAGGAACAAAAGCCCATTATTTCCCAGAAAATAAATACAGAAAGTAAATTGTCTGAAAGTACTAAGCCTAACATGGCCGAAGTAAAGAGTGACAAATAGACAAAGAAGCGACCAAATCTTGGGTCGTCGTGCATATACCAAGTTGAAAAAACATGAATTAAAGTCGCTGCCCCTGTAACCATCAAAAGCATTACGGACGTCATGTTGTCTATATAGATCCCCATATTGACTTTAAAAATATGAGAACCAGCACTTAGATCAAACCAAGTAAATGTTTTATGAATATAGTATCCAACAGAATAAACATTCATAAAATCTAAAAAGATTCTTAGAGCAAATAAAAATGATACGAAAATAGCTCCGGTACTAATTGCAACTGCTAAATTTGTAAATTTCTTTACAATGAATGCATTTATAACAAATGCAAAAAATGGCAGTAGTACAATGGGAGCGATGGTGGCGATTGTATAATCCATAGTCTCTTTATCCTTACCAGTTCATTAGTTTTGTAATGTGGCCGCATCATCTATATGTATGCTTTCTCTTAATTGGAAAAATCTAATAACTATACCAAGTCCCACAGCGGCTTCAGCAGCTGCAATGACGATGATAAATAAGCTCATGATATGTCCATCGAGGTTGTTGTTTGAGAATTTGGTATAAGCTACAAAATTGAGGGCTGAAGCGTTTAAAATAAGTTCAATACCTAATAACATAGCAATGATATTTTTTCTGGCAATCATTACAATAATTCCAGATATGAATAGTGCAAATGAAATTGCTAAGTATGATCCTAAGCTAATCATGTTTTTCTTTCCTTGGTCTAGATATTACAGCTGCACCAACAAGTGCACCTAAAAGAAGTACTGATGAAATTTCAAAAGCTAAAATATGGTCAGTAGCCAACAATGTTCCTAATTTATCTACAGTCGCTTCGTTAGCAGTCAACACTGTTGCTGAATGAGATTTAAAAACACTTGCAAGTATTTTAAGTATCACTAGTGAAGTAACGACTGCTGTTAATCCTGCCATAAAAAAAGTTTTGGTATTTCCCATGGCTGTAATTTTTTCAAGACCGTATCTATTGATATTATTTCCTGAACCACCTGTTAACATGACAGCAAACAACATCAAAATAACTACACCACCGGCATAAACAACAAGTTGAGTAGCTGCTAGAAAATCAGCACCTATACATGCATAAAGCCCAGCAACACCAAAAAGTGAAGCGAGTAGATACACACATGAGTGCATTAAATTTTTTGTGTAAACAACTGCTGCTGCTCCACCTAGTGTTAATACGGCCGAAAGTAAAAAAAGTGTATTTGTAAACACTGTAAGTCCCCTTAACTATTTTCTTATTTAATGATGTCCTGCTACTACTGCTGCAGATTCAAAAATAATTGAATAAATTGATTTTCCATCAAATGCATACATCCAAACAGCACATCCAAGTAAATTGAAAATTGCAATCGGAGTTAAGTATTTCCAACAAAGTGTCATAAGCTGATCAACTCTTAATCTTGGAAGCGTCCAACGAACCCATATAACTACATAATAAAGAGCAAATGTTTTTGTAAAAAACGATCCCAACTCTAAAACTTGTCCAATGTTCTTAGCAATCATTGCATCTAAGCCTAATTTTTCGACAAATATGGCCCCTGTTCCCAAGTCGAATGGTACTTTATATCCACCGAGAAATAAGGCTACTGCAACACCACTAACGACAAATACTTCGATATATTCTGCAAGAGCAAATAGACCAAATCTCATTCCAGAATATTCTGTATGGTAACCAGAAACTAATTCAGATTCAGCCTCTGGAAGATCGAAAGGAGCTCTATTGGTTTCAGCTAAAGCAGCAATGAAATAGACAAAGAATCCAATGAAGGCAAAAGGGTTGTGAAATAGATACCATTGTTGAGGTAGACCACCTTGGCCGTTGATTAATGTTTTAATCGAAAGTCCACCGGCCAAAAGTACAATTGATACAATAGTGATAGTTGCTGGAATTTCATAAGAAATAATTTGCGAAGCCCCTCTCATTCCACCAAGCATCGACCATTTTGAATTTGAAGAATATCCACCAAGGAATACACCTACACCAACCAGTGAAGCCATTCCTACTAGATAAAAAATACCAACATTTAAATCTGCTAGCATAAAGCCGCTTGAAAATGGAACGACTGCTAGAGTTGCAAAAACTCCTACCATACATAAAAAGGGAGCAAGAATAAAAGTAAACTTATCGGCGTTTGCTGGAATGATATCTTCTTTTAATATCATCTTCACACCGTCTGCTAAAAACTGAAGAATTCCGTAGGGACCAACACGGTTAGGTCCTTGTCTCATTTGAAGATCGGCTGAAATTTTTCTTTCAGCGTAAGTTCCAAGACCGCCAATAGTTGCAAGGGCCCCAACAACAACAAGTGAGGCAACAGCAAAAACCATAAAGGCAACAAGTGAATTAGCATTAAATCCTATCAATTTAGTTAGCCAAGCAACAACCGCGCTATATTCATTTGACTGAGCAAGATAGGTGACAACAGTTGAGTTCATTACTTATCCTTTGAAGCAACATTAACTTGGGGAGCATTAAAACTTTTAACCCAATCAAGATCACCCTTTTTCCAGCAGTAAACAATTCCCGCTACTAGAACCAAGGTAAAGCTTAAAATCGAGAGCAATAAAGTTCCACCCAAACCAATTTGGTTAAATTTTTTGAAGATCGCTGCTACAGGGAACATCAGAGCACTTTCAACATCAAAAATAATGAAAATGAGTGCGATAACGTAAAATCTTACGTTAAAGTTTGCCCAAGCAGAACCAACAGGCTCTTCACCACACTCATATGCAGTCTCTTTGAGTTTGTTGGGGTTGTGAGGGCGTATAAAACTCCCTAACAAAATAGAACCACCGGCCACAAGCAGTGCGAGCGCAATTAAAATTACGACGGGCATGTAGACGTCTAGATTAAATGTCGACATCTTGATCTCCGAGATAAAAAATCCAATTTTTTAGTTTTCTTAGATTACACGAAAATATAATATCTTGGAAAGATTTTGTTTGCTCAACCTGAATATCATATGAGTCACTTCAATTCACTGCTTCAAAAAATTCTGAATTGGGATGAATTTCATTCTTCCCAAATGCATCTCTTTGGAACAAATCTTGAACAGTGGACTTTCATTTTAAATTCCTTTCTTCAGGAAAATCCGAAATTATTTTTAAAGAAATCTCAACTCATTATCACTGCTAATAATGATGATGCTGAAGAGTTGGCAACTGCATTAAACCAGGCGCATCAAGGTGTTGATATCTATTTTTATCCGGGACTTGAAGCCTCTCCTTATAGTGGAGTTATTTCATCGGAAAAGAGTTTTTATGAGCGTTTAGAAGTTCTGAGTCGGTTAGATAAATGTAAGCAAAACAAAACAAAATTTATACTAATCACATCTTTTGAAGCACTGTGCTTAAAAGTTCCGCCTCCTGCTTTTTTCAGTCAATACAGTTTTAATCTAAATATTGACGATATAATTGCGCCAATCGATCTCGCTAAAAAATTAGTAGATCTTGGATATTCTTCCGCGACCTCTGTCGAAGAGCCGGGAACATTTATACAAAAAGGCCAAATATTTGATCTTTATCCTGTCGGAGGAGATCCTGTTCGACTCTCTTATTTTGATGATTTAATTGAATCAATTCACAAAATTGACCTTGATACACAGAAATCAATCAAAGAGAGCACCATTGCCTCAATTACAGTTTCTCCAGCTGCTGGTATTTTTAATAAACATGATTTTTCAGTTACGCTTCGTGAAAATCTTCCACAGCCAGCACCCTCGCATAAGAATAAATTTGAGTTCCGAAAATCACTTTTTTCCAGACTTTCGGAAGGTTTGCTTTTTGAAAATTACCCTGTCTATGTTCCGCTATTTTTCAAGCAAGCTGCTTCCCTTTTTGATTTTATCGATCAAAAGGATATCATTATTTCTGTTTTGGGTGCTAATGAAGTTCATCGTTGTTTTTTAGAGCTTATAGAAACCTTGAGGCTAGAGTTTGAATCCGAATCTGAAAATAGTAATAGTGAAAATATTTTACCTCACTTTGCTACTCTTTATGATTTTTCATTCTTTAATAGCTTAGAAAAGCAAAAAGTTTTATTAATTGATCAATTAAATCTAAACATATCTCTTGGTGAAGTTGATGATTCAATTGATTTAAGACTTATTAAGACAAAAACATTTTTAAATCAAGTTATAAACCCTGCTTTGTCTAAACCAGAATATATAACTGCTGCTCTTAATTTTTTAAAAAAACATTTCGAATTTAAAGGAGTGATTTATTTTTCTTCTTACAGTGAAACTTCTAAAAAAGAAATTCAGCATTTAATTGAACTTCAAAAATACCCAAGAGACCTCCTAGATAGAATTAACTTTCTTCCCTACAAGGTAACAGAAGGTTTTTATTATGAAGGTGAAAATTTTCTTATAATAACTGATGGTGATTTATTTGCGGCGAAGAAAACAAAAGTTTTAAAATCTTCTAAAGTTGATCTGGATTTATTTGCTGAGCAATTAGCTACACTCAAGGCGGGAGATTATGTCATCCATAATGAATATGGAGTTGGTGAGTACTTGGGACTTGAAGCTCTGGATATAGGTGGCGACAAAACAGATTTTCTTGTTTTAAAATACGCAGAGAATGATAAAGTCTATGTTCCTGTTTATAAATTAAATCAAATTCAAAAGCATGCTGATGCACATGCTGGCTTAAAAAAAGATAGCTTAAGAACTAACAAATTTTTAATGCTAAAAGCTCGGGCACGCACTTCCGCAAAAACGCTGGCTTTTGATTTACTAAAACTCCAAGCAGAAAGACAATCCTCTATGGCCTATGCTTTTTCTGAACCAGATCATCTCTACAAAGAGTTCGAGTTAGCTTTTCCATTTGATGAAACTCCCGATCAAGCAAGGGCGATTGAAGAAGTATTAATCGCTATGCAAAAGCCTGTTCCAATGGATTTTTTAGTCTGTGGTGATGTGGGATTTGGAAAAACAGAAGTCGCTATGAGGGCTGCATTTAAAGCTGTCGAAGATAAAAAACAAGTAGCGGTTTTGGTTCCAACAACGATCTTGGCCCTACAACATTTTAATTCTTTCACAAAACGCTTTAAGGAATTCCCCATTCGTATTGAATTTATCTCCCGCTTTAAGTCTCCTAAAGAATCAAAAGACATTTTAGCGCGAGCTGAAAAAGGGGAGATAGACATATTAATTGGTACTCATAAGATACTTTCTGAGAAATTAAAATTTTTAGACTTAGGCTTAGTTATTGTAGATGAAGAACAACGCTTTGGAGTCGGTCACAAAGAAAAACTAAAATTAATGAAAGCATCTGTGGATTTTCTCACTTTAACTGCTACTCCTATACCGCGCACACTTCAAATGGCTTTTTTGGGCTTACGAGATTTATCATTAATAAAGACGGCTCCTCCAAGAAGACAGTCGATTAAAACTTATGTCATCAAAGAAGATGAATTAACCATTCAACAGGCTATTCAAAAAGAATTGCAAAGAGGCGGACAAGTCTTTGTTGTTCACAATAAAGTAAGCGATATAGAACAATACGCTGCCTCTATAAAAGACCTAGTTCCTGAGGCAAAAATAACTTATGCTCACGGGCAAATGAGTGAGAAAGAGCTCGAAGACCGAATCAACTCTTTTTATAATGGAAATTATCAAGTTCTCATTGCTACAACTATTATTGAATCTGGAATTGATATCCCTAACGCTAATACTATGATTATCGATAGAGCAGATACATATGGTTTATCTCAATTACACCAACTTCGTGGCCGCATAGGCCGATCTGATAAAAAAGCCTATGCTTATTTTGTTGTTCCAAGAATGCGGGAGATTTCAACCATCGCTCAAAAACGGCTCCATGCACTTCAAACTTATGCTGATATGGGTGCCGGATTTAATATTGCTTCAGTTGACTTAGAGATTCGTGGAGCTGGTGATATTTTAGGAGCTACCCAATCAGGTCATATTGAAGCAGTTGGGCTAGAGCTTTACATGGAATTATTAAAAGATGCTATTAATGAAATTCGAGGAGAGCGTAAAATCCTTAAAAAGGATATCGAAATTCTTACCCCATTTCCAGCTTTTATTCCTAATCATTATATTAGTGATCCAGGAGAGAGACTTAAGCAATATAAACGCCTTTCAAATTGCGAAACTATAAGTTTATTAGAAAAAATTCGCGAAGAATTTCAAGATATTTACGGGTTATTCAATGAGGAAATCAGTAATTTATTTGTTGTTTTAGAAACGAGAATTCATCTGCAAACCTTAGGATTAAAATCCGTGCAAGTTGGCGGCACTGCTATAACTTTAAAATTTGATAAAGCTTTTTTGGAGGCTAGTCCCTCACTGCGCGATCAAGTTGTCTCTTTTTTTATTTCTCGTCCTAAAATATATCAATTTACTCCGGACTATCGAGTCATTTACACCCATAAAACTAGCGTTACTCAAAACGATTTGCTCAAGTTTTCAAAAGATATTTCAGAGCAATTAGTTCCATCTAAGTGATTTTGTTCTACCTAAAATTATTTTTCTGCTATCATTAATAAATATAAAACTAAGTTAAATGTTACAGAATTACTAATTCTTTGGATAAATCAGGAATCAAATGATGAAAAAATCAAATCTTTTTTTGGCCGCAAATCTTCTCTTTTCTTTTTCAACTTTTGGACAAACTGTTGTTGACCCTGTTGTTGCAACAGTTAACGGCGTGGAAATCAAGAAAACCCAACTTGATCAAGCGTTCGAACAAAATCTAATGTATGTTTCTGACAAGATTGTCACTAAAGAGAAGGTGTTAAATGACATTATCAACCGTGAAATAGGAATTAAAAAAGCCAAGGAATCTAAATATAATGATGATCCTGTAGTAAAAGCAAAAATGGAGGACGTTCTCTATCACGCTCAAATTTCCAAAGACCTGGAAAAAAAATTACAAACCATTAATGTGTCAGATAAAGAAGCCCAAGATTATTATGCAAAAAATAAAGAATATAGAACTGCTCACATTCTTTTTAGAATCAGAGTCAGTCCAGAAAAGGAAGAAACACAAGAAGCTACCAAAAAAGCTTTAGAAGTGTATAAACAAGTCCAGGCTAAACCACAGTTATGGCCTGAGCTTGCTAATAAATATTCACAAAGTTCTACTGCTCCTGCCGGAGGAGACCTTGGTTACCAGCCAGCTGTAAAATATGCTCCAGAATTTTTTAAAGCTATTAATGGTAAAGCAAATGGCTATATTTCTCCCCCTGTCAGAACTCAATTCGGACTGCACATAATTAAAGTCCTTGGTGTGCATGAATGGAAAGAGGTGGATCCAGCGATCTACAAGAAAATCGTTTATGACCAAAAACGTGATAAAATTCTCGAAGATTATTTCGCTGAAAGTCGTAAAGGTGCCAATATTAAAATTAACAAAGAATTTTTGAAATAATTTTGGTTATTGCGACTTGTTTAGAAGAGTCATATAACTTACTCTAAATACCTTAGTATTTAATAGAAGGTTATATGAAATTTTTAAACATAATTATTACTTTCACTATTCTTTTTCAATCCACTGCTCAAGCCAAGTTATTGGATAAAATTTCGGCCATTGTAGATGACAATATTATAACTCTCTCTCAAATTGTTAGAGTTGGTAAAAATCTTGCCATTAAAAAAAATGTGGCTCCGATGATTTACGATAAGGCTTCTTTTACTAACGAAGAAATTTTAAATATTTCAGTCAACAAACTTTTGATTCGCGCCAAGCTAGCAGAGTTGGGTTACACCATTGCAGATGATCAAGTTGAAGCTCAAATTAAAGGGAATGAAAAAAGGTTAAACGTTGATCGCAAAGCTTTAATGAGTTTTTTAAATCAACAAGGTTCAACTTTTGATGAATATTTTGAAACCTTAAGAGAAGCCATTGAATATAGCTACTTCATTAGTAGAGTTATTTCTCCCAATATTTCTGTTTCAGAACAAGATGTTAAAAATACCTATTTCAAAAAAAATATTAAGGATTCTCGTCTTAATTTTAAATATACACTTATCGATTATGCCATTGCAGTTGATGTTTTACCAAAGTTAGATAAAAAACAAATGGAAGAAGTTGTTAGACAATACCGTATAAATGGAAACCTCCCTGAGGCATACTCAACTTTAACGGCCACAAACCTGGATGATATTTCTGAAGAGGGAATCGCTATTGAACTCAAAAACCTTCTCAAACATACAGATGAAGGATCAATATCGTTGGCATCAACCATGAATGGTCAACACCATATTTTCTATGTCGCTAAGAAAGACCTAGTTGAATCAGAAGAGTTTACAAAACAAAAAGATAAAATACATGATGAACTTTTTGAGGTTGCCGTTAAATCAGAGGCACTTGTTTGGTTTGAACGTGAAAGAAACAAGCATTTCATAAAATATTCACTCTAACTTATGAGGGCTTTGAATGATTTATGTAACACAGGGGCATGAATCGGGTATTGGTCTTGAGATTTTTCTAAAATCTTTTCTCCTCTTATCAAAAGATCAAAAAAGCAAAGTTAGATTAATTGTTAACACAAAAGATTTTTCTAAAAACATTAAAGCACTTAACTTATCTCAAAAGCAATTTGGTGATTTAATACTAATTGAAAATAAAACAACAACTGTTTTTTCATCAACTAATTCCCTTTTAACAGCGCTAGAGTTAATTCAAAGTAATGATATCCTTGTGACTTTGCCAACCTCAAAAGACCAACTAATATATAATAATAATTTTTTTGCTGGTTATACAGAATTTTTCCGAAGTTACTTTAATAATAAAAACATCTCGATGACTTTTAAAGGGTTAAATCAAAATGTCCTTTTGATCACTGACCATATTGCCCTAAAGGATGTATCCGTTATTATAAACAAAGAATTAATTACAAAAAAAATTTCTCTTACTCTTGATAATTTTAAAAAGTATTTTTTTGCTTTCGACGAAGTTGTTTTTTCTGGTATTAACCCTCATGTCGGAGAAAAGGGTATCCTCGGATCAGAAGATTTTTGTATAAATGAAGCTATTGAGGAATTAGAAATAAAATATGGTAAAATTTTCAAAGGGCCTTTTTCTGGAGATGTTCTCCATATATATAAAAAAACAAACATTAAACAATTATTCGTTTATATGTATCACGACCAAGGTCTTGCTCAATTTAAATCTCATTACGGTTTAATTGGATTAAATATTACTCTAGGTTTGCCATTTCTTCGTCTAAGTGTTGATCACGGCACGGCTTTTGATTTATATGGTAAAAATAAGGCTAATATTTCAGGTATGCTCTATCTTTTTCAACAAGCCTTCGAGGTAATTAGTGTCCATAAATGAAATTCAAATTGTTAAAGCAGCAGTTCATAATCTTCAAAATGTAACTTTAAGTATTCCAAAAAATACCTTAACTGTAATTACTGGTCCTTCTGGCTCGGGAAAATCTTCACTAGCTTTTGATACCATTTACGTTGAAGGTCAAAGACGTTACATAGAATCACTCTCAAGTTACGCAAGACAATTTCTTGGTCAATATCAGCCTCCAGAAGTTGAATCAATAACCGGATTGTCACCATCTATTGCCATTGATCAGAAAACTTCTAATAAAAATCCCCGTTCTACTGTTGGAACTACAACTGAAATTTATGATTATTTACGAGTGCTCTATGCGCGAATTGGAACACTTTATGATCCTCAAACTGGTATTGAAGTACGCAAATACACCCCCACACAAATTACCCGAGAACTTCTAAAGCTTGGCGATAAAACCAAACTTCAAATATTAGCTCCCATTGCTTCAACAGATAAAATTAAATTCAAAGATTTAATTTCTAAATTTCTCACTATGGGATTTTCACGAGCAAGACTAAATGGTGAGCTTCTTCAAATTGACGAAACTACTAAAGCACCTAAGGGCAAATACTCATTTGATATTGTCATAGATCGTATCGTAATCAAAGATGATATTGAAAAGCGACTTGCTGATTCAATTGAATATGCCCTTAAATTAGGTGATGGCAATGTTACCATTTTGGTTAATGATAACAAAGAGCTTTCTTTTTCAGAGCATAACAAATCTTCAAGCGGTGAAATTGTTTATCCAGAACTTGAACCACGCCTTTTTTCTTTTAATTCACCTATAGGTGCCTGTGAATATTGCAATGGTTTAGGAGAAACAAAAACTTTTGACATCGACCTTATGATTTTCGATGAAAATTTACCACTTCTTGAAGGGGCCATTACTCCATTATCAAAGCGAAATTCTTTTCTCTATAAAATGGTTGAAACGATCGCCAACGAAGAAGGTATCGATATCACTGTTCCATTTAAAAAACTTCCTAAAAAAATGACCAATATCTTATTTAACGGCTCTGATAAAATTTATCGATACTCTTTTACATCGGAAAATTCTCATTTTGAATTCTCTAAAGCATTTCCTGGTTTATCAGCTTGGCTTGAAAAAAAGTTTTTAGAATCTGGATCTGACAAAGTTCGGATTGAATTAGAAAAATTAATGAATATAAAAACTTGCCCATCTTGTAGAGGATTAAGACTTAACAAGGTTGCACTTTCAACAAAAATTGGACAAAAAAATATTATGGATCTTTGTACACTCTCAATCGCTGAGAGTTTTGATTATCTTTCAAATATTAAACTTGAAGGTGAAAAAAAGGTTATCGCAGATAAGCTTTTAAAAGAAATTATTTCTAGGCTTCGTTTTCTTCTAGATGTCGGATTAAATTATTTAACTCTTAATAGAGGTGCAGTAACTTTATCCGGCGGTGAATCTCAACGAATTCGCCTTGCTACACAAATCGGCTCTGCGCTCTCTGGAGTCCTTTATGTATTAGATGAGCCAAGTATTGGTCTTCACCAACGAGACAATGATCGCTTAATTAAGACACTCAAGTCATTAAGAGACATTGGTAATACTGTACTAGTTGTTGAACATGATGAAGATACAATGAGAGCATCAGATTATATTATCGACATGGGCCCTGGTGCAGGTATTCATGGAGGCAAAGTTGTCTCCCATGGCACTCTTGTCGAAATACTTAAGGATAAAAAGTCTTTAACTGCCAAATATCTTTCGGGTGAAAACAAAATTGAAACACCTTCGAATCGAAGAAAAGCAAGTAAGTTTTTAAAACTCACTGGCGCCAACGAACACAATATTAAAAATCTTAATGTCACCATTCCTCTTGGAGGCTTAGTATGTGTTTCAGGTGTAAGTGGTTCAGGTAAATCTACTCTAATTCACAAAATTCTAGTTCCAGCTGTTAAAACCAATTTAACAAATATACATAAAACACTTTATCAAAAAGCTAATTACAATTCTCTAACTGGTGTTGATGTAATTAAAACTATTATTGAATTGGATCAATCTCCTATTGGCAGAACGCCTCATTCTAACCCTGCCACCTATACTGGCTTATTTGATGAAATCAGAGACATCTACGCTTCTACTAATGAATCTCAAATTCGTGGGTATAAAACTGGAAGATTTAGTTTCAATGTAAAAGGTGGACGTTGTGAAGAGTGTGAAGGTAATGGTGTAAAGAAGATTGAAATGCATTTCTTGCCAGATGTTTATATTACCTGTACTGAGTGCAAGGGTTCTCGTTATAATGCTGAAACATTATCAGTTCTCTACAAAAGTAAAAATATTTCTGAAGTTTTACAAATGTCTATAGAGGAAGGTGTTGAGTTTTTTAAAAACCACACTAAAATTTCTCGTGTCCTACAAACCCTTTGTTCTGTAGGACTTGGTTACATGAAATTAGGGCAACCAGCTACTACTTTATCTGGTGGAGAAGCTCAACGCTTAAAGCTCTCTAGAGAACTTTCAAAACGCACTAAAGGACATTGCCTTTACGTTTTAGATGAACCAACAACAGGACTTCACTTTCAAGATATAAAAATACTTCTTTCAGCTCTTTCTCAACTTGTTGATCAAGGGCACACGCTTTTAATTATTGAGCACAATTTAGATGTTATTAAAACAGCTGATTGGGTTATTGATTTAGGACCTGAAGGTGGTACTGGTGGGGGAGAAATAGTTGCAGAAGGAACTCCTGAGCAAGTTTCAAAAATAGGTAAATCTCACACTGGAAAATACCTAAAAAAAGTTTTAAATGCATGATAGAAATTAAAGATCATTTAGATCCTCGTATTTTAGAATTTACTAAACTTCGAGACCATACTCTTAATGATCAAGGCTTTATATTAGCTGAATCTGAAAAATTATTTTTACAATTTAAGGCGAATAATAAGCCACTGATTAAAACTTTATCAACTCTAGAATTTGCTAAAAGATATAATCTTAATGGTGACAATCACTTTATTGCCTCTAAGGATATTTTGGAGAAAATCGCTGGTTTTAAAATTTTCTTTGAAATTATTTTTCTTGCCAAGAAGCCTCAAGATTTTGAACTATCCCTTCTTGATGATCAAATCATATTACTTAATGGATTAAGTTCACCTGAAAATGTTGGAAGTATTATTCGCTCTTCTGCTGCTTTCAAAATTAATTCAATTATTACCGATGAGAAAACGTGTTCGCCATTTCTGAGAAGATGTATTCGCGTTTCAATGGGTAATATTTTTTCGATGAAGACGTATCACTCTATTTGCATTCGTGATGATCTTAGCAAACTTAAAGCACTTGGCTATCAGATCATATCAACAGCTAATATTGATAAATCTATTGAAATAACTAAGTTTAAATTCCCTAAAAAATACGTTTTGATTATTGGGAGTGAAGGGCATGGGGTTGATCATGACATCCTAGATTTATCTGATGTAGTCCTTCGAATAAAAATTGATCCACAAGTTGCGCATTTAAATGCAGCTAATGCAGCTTCTATTTTTCTTTATCAAATGAGTTTATAAATTTTTAACCAAAAAAAGGGAGCTCATCTGCTCCCTTTTTTATTTATCATTTTCTTTTACTATTAAACAAGTTTAGAAGAGATAAGCGCGAAAATTACTAAAGACTCCATAAGAGCTAGAGCAATAATCATTGGTGTTTGAATTTTATCAGCTGCAGCTGGATTTCTAGCGATTCCTTCAAGAGCTACAGCAGCAGCTTTTGATTGACCAGTAGTTCCGCCGTAAACAGCAAGACCTAAAGCAAGAAAGTAAGCAAAATACTTAGTTGAAGTATCTGAACCTAACCATCCACCAGCAGATGCAGCGTGAGCAGCATCTTGAGCAAAAGCTGCACCAGTTAAAGCAAGAAAAGCAAGAGTTGAAATTAAAGCCATCATTTTTTTTGACATTTTAGTCTCCTAAAAAAAGTTATAATTTGGTTTTATTAGTGGTGAGCGTGATGTTCATCATGATCGTGATGAGCAGTAGCTAAACTAACGTAGACCATTGAAAGCATAATAAATACATAAGCCTGAATAAAAGAAACCATTAATCCAAGTAGCATAAATATGACTGGAACTCCCAGTGGTACTAATTCAGAAAAAATACCCAATACCATATGGTCACCATACATATTTCCATATAGACGAAGGGTTAATGAAATTGGACGAATACAAGTTGAAATAATCTCAATTGGGAAAATCAAGATTGCCATATACCAAAGTGGGCCAGCGAAGTGTTTTAAGTAATTGATGACTCCATTTTCTTTACATCCCTTAATATTAAAATAAAGAAATGAGAAAAAACCTAAAGCGAGAGTTGTATTTACTGATTCAGTCGGAGGTAAAAAACCTGGAATTAAACCAATGGCGTTTGAAAGAAAAATGAGGATGAAAATTGTTGCAACAAATGGAAAATACTTTGGAGCACTCTTTTCTCCAAGTACGGCTTTACACTGAATCATTATAAATGAGCCATACAATTCAGTAATATTTTTAAATGTAATTCCTCTTTCTGGGACTGCTGCAGCTTCTTTATTAGATGTTTTAGCTAGATAAATTAATGCAGCAATAATTAAAATTATTCCCACTAATGAAAATGTTAAAACATGTTCAAAATGCTCTATTCCTTGGTGATTAAATGCATCCTTAATTCCAGTCAATTCTGCAGCCTGTGAAAGCCAAGTAAAACCTTCATTTGCCGATACAGTTGTACTTATTGAACTTAATAAACCTAGAGCTAATAATTTTTTCATTTGATAATCCTTTTTTCTACCTGCTTTTATTAAAACTTAAGTAGAGGACTGCTATTTGTAATACATAAATTAATAAAGGAATAAGTACCCTATCTCCCATTATTTGTACACCAAAACTTAGTGCTCCCAAGAGCAATAACATCTTTCCTAAAATTAAAAAAAGCATTTTAAATTTATTTGTTTGCTCACCCGTTATTGCCGTTTTACTGGCACTTCTAACAGCTGCAACTAACATTACTTGATTTAGACATGCAGCAATAAAGATTCCAACTGAACCATAGAGTTCAGATCTCGTCCTCATTAGGGACATAGATATACTTAAAAGTCCTATTGAAAGTATTAAATATTTTTTGAAATTAATTTTTGCGTCTGTATGCATAATACACCATCAATATAAGCATCCCGCAAATTACGCCAAGGATTAAAAAATAGGCTTCAGATTGATTTAATATATGCTTTTGCTCTAATTGCATAGCCCCCCAAACAACAGTAAGTATAGTTGTAGGTAAGCTCATGGCCAAAGCCATTATTTGGAGCCATTTTCCATTTTTCAGAGATTATCTCCTTCTCGAGACTCTTCTCTCATAAAGTGAACTGAGTCGATTTTGTATAACGTCTGAGTTTGGGTAATCATTAGCTATTGAGTAATAGATATCATAAGCCATTTTTAAATTTTCAGTAGATTCATATATATTAGCTACTAAAAATTTTGCTTGGACTATATACTCTTTTTTAGTTTCTCTTTTTAAATATTCAGACCATACAAAAAGAGACTTGTTATAATCTTTTTTTTCAAAATAAATTAATCCTAAATAATAAAATGATCTTATAAAATATTCATGGTTTGGATTTGATTGTATCTTAGTCAATTGGGTAATTGCATTTTCACTTTCGTTTAAATAGTAATAAGAGAGTGCAATTTGTAATTGAAAAAAATCATATTTTTTTAGTTTTGGAGTAAATTCAGAGAGGTGAGAGTAATTTTTTATTGCGTCCTTGTAATTTTTTATGTAATTAAAATTTATGTCTGCTAATTTTTCTTCGATCTTTATCAACCAAAGTGGATCTTCAGTTAAGTCTTTTACTTCATTGTAGTAATAAACTGCCTTGTTATATTCACCTAAGTAAATTGCATAAAGTTCACCCAATTGATAACACATCTTTAGTCTTAACTCAGGACCAGGATTACTTTTTAAAATATCTTCATATAAAAAAGCAGCCTTATTATACTTCTGTTCGGTAATATAATTTTGGGCATCAATAATTTTTCTATTAATCGGAGGAGTAAAGTCACAGGCATTAAATAAAATGAAAGCAGTACTAAAAATGACTGCTTTCATTATTAAATTATTATTCTGATTTTGGTGTTTCATTAACATCTACTATTGATGCCTCAAGCTCTTCATCTGGATCTATAATTTTCTCCACTGCTACAACTGATTCAGCTTCTTTTAGCTTTATCAATCTTACACCTTGAGTGGTTCTTCCCATCAATGAAATTCCAGAAATTTTTGTTCTGATAACTTGTCCCTTATCTGAGATTATCATCAAATCATCTTTATCGGTCACAGGTTTGATATCAATGATATCACCATTTTTCTCAGTTAATCTCATCGCTAGTATTCCTTTACCTCCGCGAGATTGCTTGCGATATTCAGAGGCACTTGTGCGTTTTCCGTAGCCATTTGCTGTAACAGATAAAATTTCTACGGAATCATCGATAATTTCCATTCCAATGATTTTTTCATCGTCAGAAAGTTCTATCCCTTTTACTCCCTGAGAGACTCGACCAAGTGGTCGACAGTCTGTTTCAGCAAATCTAATTATTTTTCCAGAAGAAGAGCATAAAAGAACGTCTTTAGTACCATCGGTAATTCTTACAGATAACAGTTCATCACCATCTATAATTTTTATTGCAGTTAATCCTGATTGACGAATATTTTTATATTCTGAAAGTTCTGATTTTTTCACAATACCTTTTTCAGTTGCAATCATTAGGAACTTACCTTCAATTGAATCTGGCATGCACATAATTTTTTTAACAGATTCTCCTGCTGGAAGCTGGATAAGATTGACAATATTTCGTCCCTTAGTCGTACGATTGCCTTCTGGTATATTGTAAACTTTAATGGAAAATACTTGACCTTTATTTGTAAAGATAAAGAGGGTAGAGTGAGTATTGGCTATAAAGATTGATGTATAAAAATCATCATCAGCACCATCAGCACCCTTAACACCAGTGCCACCACGTTTTTGAGTACGATATGTATCCATCGCCATTCGTTTTACATAACCTTTATGTGTGATTGTTACGATAACATCTTCTTGCTTAACTAAATCTTCCATATGGATTTCATCAGCTTTGGCTATAATTTCAGTTCTTCGCTTGTCACCAAAATTTTCAAGAACTTCTTGGCATTCTGTTCTGATAATAGCTGTGATCTCTTCATCACTTCCAAGAATTAATTCAAGGCGAGCTATTTCTTTCATAATATCATTATAGTCTTTAATTATCTTATCTCGCTCAAGACCTGTTAATCGCTGTAGTCTCATATCTAAAATTGCTTGAGCTTGTATTTCTGAAAGAGTGTATCTACTCATTAATTGTGTTTTTGCTTGAAGAGGCCCTTCAGCTTTTTTAACAAGTTCTACAATTTCATCAATATTATCAACTGCAACTTTTAAACCTTCTAATATATGAGCTCGCTCTTTTGCTTTCTTTAATTCATAAACAGTCCTTCTGATTACGATTTCTCTTCTATGATCTAAAAAGTAAAGAAGTTGATCTCTAATATTTAGAACTTTTGGCTGACCATTTACAATTGATAAGAAAATTATACCAAATGATGTTTGAAGTGGTGTAGACTTAAAAAGTTTGTTCATGATAACAGTTGCGATCTCACCTTTTTTAAGATCGATAACTACACGAATCCCTTCGCGAGAAGACTCGTCACGAAGATCTGAAATTCCAGTAATTTCTTTTTCGTTAACTAGTTCTGCGATTCTTTCAATCAACTTAGCTTTGTTAACTTGGTAAGGAAGTTCCGTAATAACAATTGAATCACGATCTTTTTTGGCATTGTGTTCAACGTCCATTTTTGCACGTATTTGGAGAACACCTTTTCCAGTATGGTAAGCTGAGCGAATTCCTTCTGTTCCATGAATTGCCCCCGCAGTAGGAAAATCTGGACCAGGGATTATTTTCATTAAGTCATCTATAGAAGCTGCAGGATTTTCAATTAAGAGAAGCAATCCATTCATGATTTCTGATAAATTATGTGGTGGAATATTTGTTGCCATACCAACAGCAATACCAGAGGAACCGTTTATAAGTAGGTTTGGTATTTTTGTTGGAAGAACACTTGGCTCAATTAAAGAATCATCATAGTTTGGCTGCCAGTCGACAGTTTCTTTGTCGAGATCGGCCATCATTTCTTCAGAGAGTTTTTTCATTCTGATTTCGGTGTACCTCATTGCAGCGGCACTATCTCCGTCAATTGAACCAAAATTTCCTTGACCATCCACAAGTGGATATCTCATCGAAAAATCTTGAGCTAAACGAACAATTGCACCATACACTGCTGAATCACCATGTGGATGATACTTACCAATAATATCCCCAACAACTCTTGCTGATTTCAAAAATGGTTTATTGTGATAATTGTTTAAAGAATCCATGGCAAATAAAACGCGGCGATGTACAGGTTTCATCCCATCGCGAACATCTGGAAGTGCGCGGCCGACAATTACCGACATTGCATAATCCAGATAGCAGTTCTTCATTTCATCTTGAATCACTATAGGAGTGATATTTCCATGATTAATAGGCTTATTATTTTCTTCTGACATATTTCAATTTCCTTAAAATTAGACGTCTAGATTTCTTGCATTCAATGCATTTTCTTCAACAAATTTTCTACGTGGCTCAACTTGGTCACCCATAAGCACAGTAAAAACTTGATCTGCTTCAAGCGTATCTTCTATTTTAACTTGAAGTAGAGTCCTATTGATTGGATTCATCGTTGTTTCCCAAAGCTGCTCTGGGTTCATCTCACCTAGTCCCTTATAGCGTTGAATATAAGCGCCTTGTTTTCCATCTTGTATAACAAATTCAGAAAAGGCAGTTAGTGAATTAAATTCTCTCGTGTCTTTCTCACGTTCTATTTTAAATACAGCATTAGCGTATTTTTTAATTCCATCATAACTATTGACCAAATCCGCAAATTCAGGGGAGCGAAGAAAGCCTGCACTAATTTTAAACTTTTTTGTTCTCGATGCAGTTTTGATTACTAATCTCAGTGAACAAACTTTTGTTTCAGCCTCTTCTTCTAAAAGAATAGAATAAAATTTTAATGTTTGATTCTCTAAAGGTTTAAAGTATTCACTCAGTTTTTTAACAGCAGCTTCTACCTTAGCTTTGTTAGTTAAATCGTCCGATCGAATTTCCCCATCTTCTACTATTTTTTTCAAAAGATCTGTATCGTAATGGGTGTCATAATAAGAGAGTGTTTTTCTATAAAGGCTTTCTTTATTGATTAGAAGCTTAGCGGCTTCACCAGTTATAGTTTCACCATTTATTGTTATCTTTGAATCTTGTGTAGCATTGTTAACTAAATACTCTTCAAGACGTTTATCATCTTTTAAGTAAGTTTCCATCTTGCCTTTTTTATATTTATAAAGTGGTGGTTGAGCAATGTAGATAAAACCTTGCTCAATCAATTGTGGAAATTGTCTATAGAGTAGAGTAAGGATGAGTGTTCTAATGTGCGCACCATCAACATCAGCATCGGTCATAATCACAATTTTATGATAACGAAGTTTGGCAATATTAAATGTATCCTTACCAACTCCTGTTCCAATTGCCTGAATGAAGTTTTTTATTTCTTCCGATGCTAGCATTTTTTCATAACGAGCTTTTTCTACGTTAAGAATTTTACCTTTTAAAGGAAGAACTGCTTGCACTCTACGATCGCGACCTTGTTTTGCAGATCCGCCCGCAGAATCCCCTTCAACGATATATAATTCACATTGAGCTGGGTCTGATTCTTGACAATCAGCCATTTTACCAGGAAGCCCTGAAAACTCTAACACGTTTTTACGACGAGTGAGTTCACGAGCTCTTCTTGCTGCCTCTCTAGCCGCAGCAGCATCTACTGATTTTTTAATTACTGATTTTCCAATTTCAGGATTCTCTTCAAGATAAGTTTTAAAACTTTCACCAACAAGTGAGTTTACTATACCTTCTACTTCTGAATTTCCGAGTTTAGATTTTGTTTGACCTTCAAATTGAGGCTCTTTTAACTTTACAGAAACAACAGCAGTTAAGCCTTCTCGCATATCATCACCCGTTAAGGCGATTTTAATATTTTTTAGAAGATTATTATCTTTTGCATAGTTATTCAAAACTCTTGTAAGTGCTGTTTTAAATCCTGAAACGTGAGTTCCACCTTCTGGAGTGGAGATATTGTTTGCATATGACGTTATGACTTCGTTGTACGAATCTGTCCACTGAAGTGCAACTTCTGCTTCGTAATCGTCTTTAGTTTGAATGAAATAAATAACTTTTTTATGGATAGCTGTTTTTGCGCGATTTAAGTAATTAACAAATTCAGAAATTCCACCTTCAAAATAAAATAAATCTGATTTCTCTGATCGCTCATCTTTTAGCGAAATTCTTAATCCACGATTTAAAAATGCCATTTCACGAAATCTGTTTGCTAAAGTGTCGTAATTAAATTCATGAAATTCAAAGATTTCATTATCTGGCTTAAAAGTAACTTTTGTTCCAGTTTCTTTTGGATTTTCGAGAACACCAATTTCTTTAATAACTGCTGTTGCTTTCCCATGATCAAAATTTAGTTCGTGAAGTTTACCGTATTTTTTAATTTCTAGTTTAACCCATTTAGATAGAGCATTTACAACAGCTGCACCCACACCGTGCAAACCGCCGGAAACTTTATAGGCTCCACCTTCTTCGTTAAATTTCCCACCAGCGTGAAGTTTTGTATACGCAAGTTCAGCCCCAGATATTCCTTCAGTCGGATGTATGTCTGTTGGAATTCCACGCCCGTTATCGATTACTGTTACCGAGTTATCAATATGAATAAAAACATTTATATCGTTACAATAGCCAGCCAGTGCTTCATCAACAGCATTATCTACAATTTCATATACACAATGGTGTAGACCGCGCATTCCGGTATCACCAATATACATACCAGGTCTTTTTCTTACCGCATCAAGTCCTTCGAGGACTTTAATTTGATTTGATCCGTACTCAGTATTTACTTTTGAGATGGATTCGTGTGCCTGATCTTTATGATCGCTATTGACTTTATTTTCTTCCAAGGCGGTTCTCCTCTAAGTTGCAAAATTCCATTTTTTATAGAGATAAGATTTTAGTGAATAACAGAGCCTTTATTTATATAAATTTTATTGGCACCGCTGATTCGATCTAATTCTTCCTTAAATTTTTCGTTTGCTGTAGTTATCAAAACTTGAAATTCTCGTTTTTCTAAATACTCAACTAATCTTCGCCACCGATATTGATCTAACTCGCCTGAGACATCATCAATCAACACAATAGGGTAGGACGTATATTTATACCGAAAAAGCTCTATATAGGCAAATAACAGGCTTAAATAACTCATTTTTTGCTGTCCTAAAGAACAGAAATCAAAAGAATTTAATCCATCAAATAGAAGCACATAGTCATCCTTATGAGGTCCATAAGATGTATGCCCTCTATCACAATCTGTTTCTAGGTTGTTAAGAAATATTTTTTGAACATTTACAGCTGATACGTTAATTATTTTAGATTCTAGTTTTATTTCAAGTTTATGCTTTTCTGAAAAAACTTTTTGAAAAGTATCTGCGAGATAATTTTCTATGTCTTTTAAGAATTCTATTCTTCTTGCAGTTAAATACATCGAAAGCATGGCCAACTCACCATCCGAAGCAATTATTTGTTCTTTAAACTTTGATGGCTTTTTAGATAGAAGTGTATTTCTAAATCGTAATGCAATTGTATATTTGCTTAAACTTTTTTTATAATTAGCATCAATTTGGCATATAAAATAATCAATCCACTCTCGTCTATCACTAGCACTATTATGAAATCCATATGAATCAAATGGGTTTATAAAAACTACTTTAATGTCCAATTTTTTTTTAATTGGTGCTCCATCTAGGAACCAAAGAATGCTCTCTGAAGTCATCTTTGATGAATAACTTATTTTTTCATTTAATTGATTTTCTAATACTGATGAAAATATTATTTCTGGTTTTTCACCATCTATACTTAAAAATTGTGGAAAACTTGTATTTTTACGGAATGATTTTTTAGTCGCTAATACATTTATAGCTTCTAGGATATTTGTTTTACCATTTCCATTTTCGCCTAGTATGCAATTAATACCATTTGAAAATGTTATTATATCTGGATTTAAATTTCTAAAATTTGTTACCTGTAATTTAGAAATTTTATAATTACTCATTTATTATAATTTTAGTGGCATTACAATGCAGAGATAGTTTTGATTTTTTGATGATTTAATAGCTACAGGGCTTAATTCATTATTGAATTCTAATCGTATTTCTTCATCACCAAATATTGAAAGTGTATCTATTAAAAATTTTGCATTAAATCCAATTTCAAATTCTTTTCCCGAGTAGTGAATTTCAATTCTTTCTTGAGCATCTCCAAGCGATGGGTGATTAGCTGCTATTATCATTTCATTTTCTTTTAATATAAGTTTCACCCCATTTGATCTTTCATTGGCCATTATTTTAATTCTTCTAACAGCGTTCATAAATGCACTTCTTTCGATATCAGCGAAAAATGAAGTTTTTTTAGGAATTACAGCTTGATACTTTAAATATTCTTTAGCTATTAATCGAATCGCTAATAAGTAGGTATTATCTGCATTTAAATATATAAATGATTCATCAACTGATATGCTTATTTCTTTATCAGAGTATGTCTCTGATATTTTCTTTAATTCAGCTACACCTTTTTTTGGTATTATGATTCCGTTTATAAGTGCTTCTATTTTACTATTACTTAATTCTGTTTCAACAAGTGCTAATCTGTAACCATCAGTTGATACTGATCTTAATTTACCATCAACTTCTTGCAGGTATATGCCATTTAAAAATAAGCGTGTCTCATCATTTGAAATGGCATGTGAAGTCTTGTTGATAATTTCGATTATTTGATTTGAATTTAATTTGAATTCGTTGACTGATGAACCAAATTGAAGATGAGGAAAGTCTTCGCTTGTATAAATTAATAATGTAAAATTTATATTATCACATGTTAATTTTAAACTATTTGAACCTTCAGGTAATTCTATTATTAATTCTTTATCTGGTAATTCTTTTACAATATCAAATATATTTTTAGCATTTACACAAAAAGTACCAGGCTTTTCCACAAGACATGATGTCGTTATTTTAGCAGATACTTCTAAATCAGTTGCGCACATTTCAATTTTATTTTCAAAAGCCTGTATTTGAATAAAATTTAGAATGAGACGTGTATTTTTTTTATCTACAACACTTAATATTTTATTAAGTGTTTCTTTTAAATCTGCGACAGCTATTTTAACAAGCATAAATTTTTCCAATTATATTTTCATTATTTTGTAACTTTATCGGTATTCGAAATCAAGATTCACTGGGTCCATAAGCTGGGTTAATTTAGAATTTTGTTTTTGTTATATATTATTTATTATTATTAATACTTTTATTATTATAGTGTGGATAAGTGGAAAAGAAATAAAAGGTTATAAATTTCATTAACTTAAGTTTTTTGTTTATATTGATTATTTCTAATAACTTTTTTGTATTTATCAATTCTAATCGCATATTCATTTTAAAGACCTGTTAAATTTTTATTTCTCAACACTTTATTCACGGCCTTTCCACGGTTTTTTTTTAAAAATTTTCTATTATATTTTTTTGCTTCTTTTTTAACTTTTATTCACACAGCTATCAACAATGTTAATAATTTATTGTTGATAACATATTCTTCGAAGTTATAAATTAACTATTTATAATAAAATAGGTTAGAAATTGTGAATTTCTTTAAATTATGTGGATAAGTCTGTTAATTATTTGTGGAAAGGCCGTGGATAACTTTTCACTTTTTACGAAAAGTTATCCACATTTTATAGGTTTGATTCAATCGAATTAATGTCTTTAGAATAAAGAGTATCTACTTTTAGTTTTTCTGCAATGGTGTTTACTGCGTGGATTACTGATGAGTGATCTCTCCCACCAAAGAAAGCTCCAATTTCTTGGTGTTTTGCATTGGCAATCTTCCTAGCTAAGTACATAGCGATATGCCGAGCCTTTGTTATATCTTGATTTCTTCCTTTGGATTTCAAATCTGCAAGGGGAATGCGGAAATATTGTGCTGCTGCTTTAGCAACATGCTCAATGCTGATTTCTTTTTCTTGCTCATTACTAGGAATCATTAATTGCTCTCTAACGAGATCAATTTCAATTTCTACATTCATGAGTTCGCTCACTGCTTTTAACCTTACTAAAGAGCCTTCTAGCTCCCTAATATTAGTCTTAATTTTTGAAGCTATTAATGTTAAAACATCCTCAGTCACATAGAGGTCAAGAGCTTCCATTTTTCTTCTTAAGATGGCAATTCTTGTCTCTAAATCTGGCGCTTGAATATCGACTACAAGTCCCCATTGAAGTCGTGTTTTAATACGCTCTGAAATCCCATCGATTTCTTTTGGTCTTTGGTCAGAGGTAAATATTAACTGCTTTCCTTTATTGTGCATTTCATTAAAGACATGAAAAAACTGATCTTGTGTACCTTCTTTTTTCTTTAATTCATGAATGTCATCAATCATTAAGACATCTACTTTTTCGGTATATTTTTTTACAAATTCATTAATTTTGTTAACTTTCATTAACGTAATCATCTCTTCCATAAAATCACGCGCCGTTGTTAAGCAAACTGTTAATTCAGGATGTCTTTCATTTATTTCATTTGCAACTGCATGCAAAAGGTGAGTTTTTCCTAATCCTGAATTACTGTGTATGTATAAAGATGGATATTTTCCATTTTTCCCCGGATTTTGAGCGACAGCTTTTGATGCTGCTTGGGCCATATTGTTTGTTGGACCTACGATAAAATTATCAAAAGTTTTAAATTGATCAATAATAATACCAGATTGATTTGGATTCACATATTCAATGTATCTTGCTTGGGCCTTTGCTTGGAGATCATCTCTGGTCGGAGTTAAATCCAGAGTGAATTTTATATCGTTAAAAGATTTGTTGTTAGCTATCTTTGTGGGAGAAGATTCTCCCATTTCTTTTAGATCTTTACTATTTATAATTACATCAAAATTTGTTCCGAGAATGTTTAATAAAGCTTTTGCAATTTCTTCTTTATATAGTTCAACCGATCTTTTGATAAATGCAGTTTTAACTTCAAAAACTATATTTTGATCATTTATAGATTTTAATTCTAAGTTGTTTTCAAAATAAGTTTTAAATCGCATTTCTGGTAAAATAGTCTTCAGATGATTTAAAATCTCGTGATTTATATTAGTTAGTTCGTCATTTTGAAAATTATCATCATCGTTATTTCCAAGATTTATTGGAATATTAGGGCTAAATGTGTTTACTTGGGTGTTTTTTGACCCAATTTTTAAAAAATGATCAAACGGAAAGTCTTGCGCCATTATATGCTCCGAAATATTCTGCCAAATTTGTGAGAGCAAAAGATGTAGCACGGCTCAAAACTTAATAGCAATATAACAGATTTTCACATTTTCTTACATGTAACGCACGTTGTTTCGCATTGACCTTTCACGAAAGAAAATATAATCGTATTCCTTCATATATTTAATATCGTTTTGAAGGACAGCGAAAATGAGCAAAAGAACGTGGCAACCAAAGAAATTAAAAAGATTAAGAGTGCATGGATTCCTTAAAAGAATGGCTAGTCCAGGTGGTAAGAATGTTATTAGAGCGAGAAGAGCTAAAGGCAGAGCTCGTTTAACGGTATCTTCTAGTACTAAGTAATAGTCAGTGGTCGATTGTCGGTTTGAAAAAAATTTTCGCCTTCTCTCGGCCAGCGATTTTTCTGAGTTAAAAGTTGATTCGCTTTCATTTAAAAAGCCATCTTTTATTATTTACTACAAAAAAAATAATTTTAATCAATCGCGTATTGGTTTGAGTGTTCCTAAAAAAATTGGCAAAGCCAATGTTCGTAATCGTCTTAAAAGGCTAATTAGAGAATATTTTCGTCAATCTGAATATAAATTTCTTGGTGTTGATATTCTCTTTGTTGTTTCCTGGAATAGAAATCTCTCGAGTGAATCCTTTGTTATTAAAGAGGAAGTTTTACTAAAAAATATTGAAGAGTTTTTCAAATATTATTTACTCCAGATATCTAATAAAAAATGAAATTAATATTTATTTTTCTTATTCGCTTTTATCGTTATTTTATATCACCACTTTTTGGTCCCAAGTGCCGCTTTTATCCTTCTTGTTCAGAATATTCAAAAGAATGCTTTGAGAAGTTTTCAATTTTACGTGCACTATGGTATTCATCTCATCGTATATTAAGATGTAATCCATTTTGCGAGGGCGGGCACGATCCTGTTCCTAAGCAATAACTTGTTGGAGTTTTTTTCATGTTAAATTCAGATCAGAAACGTGCTGTCATTGCGGTTATCCTTTCAGGTATAGTATTATTTGGTTGGCAATATTTTTTTGCACCAAAACAAGTAATTAATCCTCAAAAGGTTTCTACTAAAGGAGAAGTTCAAGTTCTAAAAACAGATGATAAAGCAGCACTACATTCTGCTTCACTAAGCGCGACTAACGCTTCTACTAATGCTAATCAACCTCTAACTATAATTCCTAGTACTTTAAAATTAAATAATTTTGAATTTCAGATTAATAATGATCTATCTGTTACAGATATGAAAAATCCGAATTCTGTTTTTAGTTTTAATTCTCTTACAGATTCATCAACCCCATTACGCATTCAAATAGTGACAGATTATGGTCCATTAGATCTATTTTTCCAAATGGAGCAAGTTGGTCCTAATAAGATTGTTGGAAAAAATGCTAACTACGGTGTAAATTTTGTAGCTTTTATTCAAGATAATGGGCGAGTATCTTTTAATTTGTCATCAGATAAAGCTTATAAATTTCGATTTGTTTTCCAAGCTGTTGCTAAAAAATTAGATAATGGTCAAGTTCGTCAATTCAGTCTTTTCACTAACGATGTTAAACATATTGCTGTTTCAAAAGAAAAAGAAGAAGACGGAAATCTTAAATGGTTTGGTGTGGATTATAATTATCATTTATTTGCTCTCATTTTTAAAGATAAGATACCATCTAAATTTAAAACAACTGAAACAGGACAATTAATTGTTGATATTCCTAATGTTTCTAAATCATTCTCTGCAGATTTGGTTTTCACTAAGAAAAATTACGATACTTTAATTGGATTAGGGGATAATCTTCATTTATCTGTAGATTTTGGATTCTTTGCTGTTCTAGCAGTGCCAATTTTACGAGGACTACAGTTTATCCACAAATATATTCCAAACTATGGCATTGCGATTATCCTTCTTACGATTTTAATTCGTTTAATTACATTTCCTCTTCAGTATAAATCTTTTAAGAGTATGAAGAAGATGCAAGCAATTCAACCTGAGCTTGCTGCTATAAAAGAGAAATTTAAAGATGAGCCTCAAAAAATGCAAAAAGAAACTATGGATTTGTTTAAAAAAGCTGGAGCTAATCCTCTTTCGGGTTGTCTCCCATTGCTTTTGCAAATGCCATTTTTCTTTGCTATTTATCGAGTTCTTTATAGTGCAGTAGAACTTGTCGGAGCTCCTTTTTATGGATGGATTCATGATTTAAGTATTCACGATCCATTTTATATTCTTCCTGTGTTTATGGGGTTAGCTATGCTAGCTCAGCAAAAGCTAACTCCACAAACAACGGTTGATCCAACTCAGCAGAAAATAATGATGTTTATGCCAGTTATTTTTGCTTTTATAATGAAAAGCTTACCGGCTGGCCTTGTTCTTTATATTTTTGTATCAACTGTTGTTGGTGTTGCTCAACAAGCTCTCGTTTATAAAATGGCCGACTAGATTTTTAAATAATGTTTTATTATGATTTTTTATCCTGACGATTGTCCTATCATTGCATGCAGTACTGGTACATTATCCAATACTGCTATTGCAGTGATACGTCTTTCTGGTTTCTCTGATTTATTGTCCCTTCAGCCTTATTTTTCTTTTGCACTAAAAAAAGTTAAGCCGCGTTTTTCACATTTAACTAATATAATTTCTAATCACCAAATTTTTGATAATGGCCTTTTGGTATTTTTTCCAAAAGATAAAAGTTACACATCTGAAAACGTCCTTGAGCTCTCAGTACATGGAAATCAGCTTAACATTCAAAGGATTTTAGATCTTTTTATTAATAGTGCTGGTTTTAGAGCCGCACATCCTGGAGAGTTCACTTATCGTGCATTAAAAAACAAAAAATTATCACTTTCGCAGGTTGAGGGTTTAGACATGCTTTTGAATGCCAATTCAAATTTAATGTTAACTCAAGGTCTCGATATTTTACAGGGTGAATTGCACACTCAGTATTTATCACTTTATGATAGTTTTTTAAAAGTTAAAGCAGCAGTTGAGATTTCTATTGATTTCTCTGATGATGTAGGCGAAGAGCAGTCCAAAATACTTTTTGATAATTCTTTTTCACATTTTTCGAAAATTTTGGACTCCCTTCATGCTCGGTCGGAGGGAAATGTTTCTTCACTTCTTTCTCCAGAAGTTGTGCTTGTTGGTCAAACTAACGCCGGAAAGAGCTCTCTTTTTAATCTTTTGGTTAAACAGAATCGGTCTATAGTTTCTAATATCCCTGGGACTACTCGTGATTACATTACCGAACTTATTCATATTGATGGGACCAATTATAAATTGGTTGATACAGCTGGCATTAGAGAATCAAATGACTTTATTGAAAACATCGGAATTCATCGTGCATTTGAAATTTTAAATCGTGCTTTTTTTAAAATTTTAATTATCAACCCTTTTGAAACGAATTCGGATTATTTAGATAAATTAAGTGGAGTTGAGTTTGATATTTTATTTATTTCTCACTCAGACATTGATGATTTTTATAAGGCAACTTCACTCTTAGATCTCTCAAAAATTCATGCAAATTTTATTGCCTCTGCTAGTTTAGAAAATGGTTCTATAGGACCAATTTCAGCGAGCCATTTTCTTCTTGGTCCTATAGAACCATTTTCGAAATATGGACCTATAGGACCACATTCACAATCTGCCCCTACAGAACCAAAATTGGAAAAATGCTCTGGTCCTATAGAACCACTTGTAAAGAATCATTTATCTTCAAAGTTTAAGGCATTGACATCTAACAGTCCGATTTTACTAGATAGACATCGGCAATGCATAAATACTTTATATTTAAAAAAAATGGATTTTATCAATAAAATCAATAATATAAATGATATTGCAATTGTTTCATCTGAGTTGAATATTTTTTCTCAATACCTGAGTGAGTTAATCGGGATACTCTCTCCCGATGATGTACTTAATTCCATATTTGAAAATTTTTGTATTGGGAAGTAGCCGACTCCAGAATTTTATATTACTAATCCCAATACAAAATGAAACTGTTCTACGTGGAACAAATATGAAAAAGAACTTTGATATTTTAATTATTGGTGGTGGCCATGCTGGTTCAGAAGCAGCATGGATTGCTTCACAATTTGATCTCCAAGTGGGATTAATTTCCTCACCAAATGCTAGCCTGGCTTCTGCACCATGCAATCCGGCAATTGGCGGAATAGGGAAAGGACAGGTTGTTCGAGAAATCGATGCACTTGGTGGCTTGATGGGAATTGTCGCTGACATAGCCGGTATTCAATATAGAACTTTAAATGAATCAAAAGGATTTGCAGTTCAGTCAACTCGCGTTCAAGTTGATAAAGATCTATATACAAAAAATGCAGAAGAACTTCTAAGTACCGTTCAAAACTTAACAATTATTCGTGAAATGGTTCAATCAGTTGAAAGAGAAAATTCTTTTTTCACCATTACAACTGAAGCTGGAAATAAGATTACAGCTAAGAAAATAGTTGCTACAACAGGGACTTTTCTTGCTGGCAAACTCCATACAGGAGAAAATCAAACCGCCGGTGGAAGAGTGGAGTGTAAAGAATCAGTCGGTCTGAACGAGCTTTTTAATGAAATTAAAACTCTTCCAAATAGATTTAAAACTGGAACACCACCAAGATTGGACAGAAAAACGATAGATTTTACAAAACTAGAACCACAAAATAGTGATTCAACAACTAGAAACTTTCACTCTTTGAATTCACCTTTTAATAGAAACTCTAAGCAAATTTCATGTTATTTAACAAAAACTAATTCAGAGACACTTTCAATAATTAGAGCAAATAAAGAGCGATCACCTATATTCAATGGACAAATTAAAGGTATAGGTCCTCGCTACTGTCCTAGTATTGAAGACAAGGCATTCCGATACACTGAAAAAGATGTTCATCATGTCTTTATCGAACCAGAAGGCTTAGATTTAGAGACAATTTATCCTAATGGTGTTTCAACTTCTTTACCAAAAGAGGTTCAAGAAAGTTTCATTCGGACAATTCAAGGATTAGAAAATGCCAAAATACTCGTTCATGGATATGCAGTTGAGTATGATGTCGTTGACACCTCTCAACTTTCAAAAACAATGGAATATATTTCGATTCCCGGCTTGTATTTCGCAGGCCAAGTTTGCGGGACTTCAGGATATGAAGAAGCTGCTGGTCAGGGAATAATCGCTGGTGCAAATGCAGCTTTGGCATTATTAGGAAAAAATCCACTTATATTGGATAGAAATGATTCTTATATTGGAGTTATGATCGAAGATTTAGTTACTAATAAGCGAGATGAGCCTTATAGATTGTTCACAGCTCGTTCAGAAAATAGGTTATACGTGCGTGAAGATAATACAATTCCACGCATGAGAAAATATAGAAAAGAGTTAGAATTGGCTTCAGTACTCGATGATTATCAAGAAGAATTCCTTGAAGAAGTCTCACTTTTAGAAAAACTAGTGGATTCAACGATGTTTTATTCGACAATTGAGAATAAAGGTTATTTTGAACTTCAAAATTATGGGCCTCTTGAAATTAATATCTCTTTTAAAGAACTTTTAAAAAGACCTAATAACAATCCAATCGATGTACTTGATAGAGAAACAAAAAGACTGGGAATTGCTTTTGACATTGATGTCATTCGAACAGTTGCAATTTCGACAAAGTATGAAGGTTATATTGATAGGGCAATAGTTGAATCAGAAAGAATAAATCGGCTAGGAAAAAAGAAAATTCATTGGGAAAGTTTGGTCGATTCAAAAAATATTTCTTTTGAGTGTAAATTGCGGATTAAAACAATTCGGCCAGAAACGTTTGCTCAATTGCAAAGAATTGAAGGAATTCGACCCGCTACTCTCGCATACGTTGCAGGGAACATAATATAATGAAAGAATTTAGCCAAAAATATTTAACTCTTCTAACTGGTGAATTCGCTGGTATTAATTTAACAAGAATCACAACGCCGGAAGAATTTTATCAAAAGCAAATTATTGATTCTGTTTTACCTCAGAAAGAAAGCAAAGTTTTTAGAAATGCTTTAGAACAGACAAAGTTATTGGTTGATGTCGGTTTTGGTGGAGGTTTTCCTATTCTGCCTCTAGCTTTTACTAATCCAGATAAAACATTTATGGGATTTGAGGCGCGGGCTAAAAAAGCACAAGTGGTTCAAAAAATTGCTGCAGCTCTTGGATTAACTAATGTTTTTTTAAAGCATCAAAGATTGGAAACAATAGATTTTGATCAAGACGTTGTGATTACCTTTAAGGGTGTTGGAAAAGTTTCAGATTATCTACCACTGCTTCGCTCAAATAAAACGTTATTTGTTTTTTTCTATAAAGGGCCAAATTTTTATGAACTAGAGGATATTGAAGAAATGATTGAGAGCAATTGGGAATTAATTGAGGAAAAGTCTTATGACGTTCCTGGAACTGAAGGGAGGGTTTTACTAGGTTTTAAAAATAGGAAAGTTCTACGTGGAACAATGCAAACAGAAAAAATTATTAAATTTTCTGAGTTACTTTAAAAGATAAAAAATGTATAAAACACAACAAATGCAATTAAAAGGAATCATAAATGGCTAAAATTATAGCAATGATGAACCAAAAAGGTGGAGTGGGAAAGACGACTTCGTCAGTAAATTTGGCGGCGTGTCTATCGGTAGCCGAGAAAAAAACTCTACTAATAGACCTTGATCCTCAAGGCAATGGAAGTATTAGTATTGGATTATCAAAAGAAACTTTTGCTCAAAAAAATATATATCATGCACTTATAGGTCAAATTACTCTTAAAGAGGCGATTTACCATTCAGAGTTACCATGTTTTGACATTTGTCCCTCTGATAATAATTTAGTCGGAGCAGAGTTAGAGTTAGTGAGTTTGTTTGCTCGCGAATCAAAATTAAAAGCCGCCTTTAAGTCAGTAGAAAAAGAATATGATTATATCATCATTGATTGTCCTCCATCGTTGGGACTCTTGACTGTAAATGCACTAAATGCAGCCAACTCATATATCGTACCAATGCAGACAGAATATCTTGCGATGGAAGGGCTTGCTCAGCTTTTAAATACGGTAAAATTAATAAAGTCATCACTTAATCCAGATTTGGAATTAGATGGAATTTTATTAACAATGTTTGATTCTCGCTCGGGATTACATAAGCAAGTAGCCAATGAAATTAAAAATCATTTTGGTGATTTAGTTTTTAGTACTATTATTCCAAGAAATGTGAAGCTTGCTGAATGTCCTTCGTTTGGAAAACCAATTATTCTTTACGATATTGAATCCAAGGGCAGTGAAGCGTATTTAGCTTTAGCTAAGGAACTTATTCTTAAAGAAAGATTTAAAGGAAGTAGTAAGCAAAATGGGTCATTGGGAGCGCCAGCAATACCAGATGCACTCGCCGAGGAAAAAGTTCCAGAGGAACTAATTATGGATATTATTCCATCGCTAGAAAATATTAACTTTGATGGAAACTAATAATTCGAGCATTAAGCTTGCGGAGTTGTCATGGCTAAAAAAATTGCACTAGGAAAAGGAATCGCTTCATTACTTCAAGAGTCGACTCCTCAGTCAGTTGTTAATCAAACATACAATAATCATTTTTCGACAGAAGAAGAATCATCTGTAAGAGAAGTTGAAGTTAGAATAGAGAATTCACCCCTAATGGTAGACGTAGGATCAATAAAAACAAATCCTAATCAGCCAAGGAAAATTTTTAAAGAAAAAGATTTAGAGGAATTAGCAGAATCAATAAAAGAAAATGGAATCATTCAGCCATTAATTGTTGCTAAAATTGAAAACGGACAATTTGAACTTGTCGCAGGTGAAAGACGCTTAAGGGCAGCAAAAAAAGCTGGACTTGAACAAGTACCTGTCGTGGTGAAAAATGCTACTGATCGTGAAAAGATGATCATGTCAATAATTGAAAACGTTCAACGTTCTGATTTAAATTGTGTAGAAGAAGCTTTGGCTTATTATCAATTGATGAATGAGTATAAGCTAACTCAAGAAGATGTTGCTAAAAAACTCGGAAAAGAAAGATCTACAGTGGCAAATTTTTTAAGAATTCTTAATCTGCCTCGCCCAGTAATTGATCTACTTCAAAAAGAAGCACTTTCATTTGGTCACGCTAAAATATTAGCCGCCGTAAAAGAGCGCGAAGAAGCTATTAGACTCGCTAATTTAACTGTAGCTAATAGTTGGTCAGTTCGTGAGTTGGAAAGTGGTATTAAGGCGAAAAAGCCTCTGAAGGAAAAAGTGACAAGGAAAAATCCATTCTTTGATGAAAAACTTGATCAATTCAGAAAGTCACTAGAACAAAAAACTGGATTTCACTATGGAATAAATTCTGGAAAAAATGGTTCAGGACAAATTGTACTTAAATTTAGCAATGAGGCAGAATTTAACGATATTTATGAATTTTTATTATCAAAGTAATTTTAGTGTAAAGTTAGTTTATAGAAATAATGTTAGATTTAAGTGGTCCCATAGGACCACTTTTGATTTAAGGATGAATTTATGGAAAGAAGCCGCGGTGAAATTTCAGCCATCATAGAAGAAGGTTGTAAGTTCGAAGGAAATTTGTCTTTTAATGGTACTGCCAGAATAGCAGGTATTGTTAATGGAAGTGTATTTTCTAATGACACAGTAGTGATTTCTGAAGGGGCAATCATAAACGCTGACATTAATGCTAATATTATTATCATCGCAGGTTCTGTAAAAGGAAATATAAAAGCAAGCTCACGCGTCGAAATACTAAAACCGGCAAGATTTGAAGGAATCATTACAACGCCTAGTTTAATTGTTGAAGAAGGCGTTATTTTCCATGGAACGACAAAAATGCGTGATAAGAAAAACACTAAAACATAAATGCGTTAGAATACAAATACCTTAAAATTTCTTGACGATAAACACTTAAAACATTATTCATAAGTGAAAAAAATTTTACAATTTCAAAAAATATTTGAACGAGCTTTCGCTTAAGGAAAGATCATCGTTTTGACAGATAAATCGGAGTTTTAAAAAACTATGGATATGATAAAGCCAATAATAGAAGCTCTTCTGATCGACAAAACAGTACTCATTCAATTTGGACTACTCCTGTTGTTTTTTAATTTATTAGCGCCACTTTTTTTTAAAAGAATTCAAGAAATATTAGAAATAAGAGAAGGAAAGACGACTAAATTAGAAAACAACGCTCATGCTGTGTACAAGCAGGCGGAAGATTTAGCCGAACAATACAAAGCTAAAATAGAAAAAACACATCAAGATTCTCAAAATGAAAACCATAAGAGAAAATCAGAAATATTAAGTAAAGAAAAAGAATTGATTAAGGCTGAAGAAGAAAAAATAAGTTCTGAATACGAAGATAGAAAATCTAAAATACTAAAAGATATGACAGATAAACGAGTAACGGTAATGACCGAAGCTGATAAGCTTGCAAGCAACCTAGTAGAAAAACTTACTAAATAAGGAATTATAGTGAAATCGATAATCTATTATTCATTTTTGTTCACATCACTTATTTCAATTGCCGTAGCAAATGAGCAAGCACATGTTCATCACGAGGCAAGCATAATGGATCTGAAGTATCCATTTATAAATTTTGTAATAATGCTTGCTGTGCTTTCAAAGGTTATTAAACCATTGAGAGAAAAATTTAATAAACAATCTGACGACGTAAAATCACTAATGGAGTCCGCGGCTAAAAACGATAAAGATGCTCACAATAGATTAAATACCTTTCAAGCAAAAATTAAAAATCTTGATTCTGAGATAGTAAAAATTACTACAGATTATCAATCAGAGGTAACTCAATTTGCAAAAAACCAAAAAGAGGAAACACAAACAACGATAACTCGCATGAAGAGGGATTTGGAAAATAAACTCGATGGGGAAACCAAAGAACTTATTGATATATTAAATCACGATCTTTTAACAAAAGTAGTTTCAAGTACAGAAACAACAATTAAAAATAGTAAAGATTTGCAGTCAAAAGCAACTCAAAAAATTGTATCTGAACTAAGATAGGATTAAAATGAAAGAACAAATCATCGCTAAGGCATATGCCCAATCGTTAGTTGAACTAGCAGACGAATTAAGACTCGATCTCGCTTCAGAGTTAACTAAATTAAATGAGACAATAAACAAAAGTAACGAGCTTGAGACATTGCTTTTTTTAGAGGTTTTTACCGTAGAAGAAAAATTAAATGTACTAGACGTTGTAATGGCTAAACTTAATCTTTCACAGATCACAAAAAACTTTATGCATTTTTTAATTCAAGAAAAAAGAATTGGATTAATGCCTATGGTTTATAAAAATGTTATTGTAGTTGACGATCATAGAAAAGGATTTTTGCGTGGAAGTATTGAAGGCAGTGAAGAATCAATTCCTGCTGAGGTCAGAGAAAAATTAAAAGCCTATCTTTTTCAAAAATTAGGAAAAGAAGCAATTCTTGAATATACAAAAAGTGAAAATGTATCTGCTGGTTATAAAGTTACAGTTGAAGACTTGCAACTAGACGCATCAATAGAAAATCAATTAGAAAAATTTAAAGAAAGTGTTTTAAATTCGTAATACACGCTTAGAACGTTGAGGTAAAAAATGGCAATGAATCCAGAAGAGATTACAAGTATTATCAAAGAAAGAATCTCTAATTTTCAAACAAGATTACAAGTTGACGAAGTAGGAACTGTTTTAACTGTAGGAGACGGGATTGCTCGCGTTTTCGGGTTGAAGAATGTTATGGCCGGAGAGCTAGTGGAGTTTGCTTCGGGTACAACGGGAATGGTTTTAAACTTAGAGACAAATAACGTTGGGGTTGCCATTCTTGGAGAAGATCCATCAATTAAAGAGGGAACTTCTGTTAAAAGAACTGAAAAAATCGTATCGGTTCCAGTTGGTGATGCTCTTCTGGGAAGAGTTGTAAATGCAATAGGTGAACCCATAGATGGTATGGGGGAAATTAAATCAAATGAGACAAGAGTTGTAGAACTAAAAGCTCCTGGGATTATTGCTCGTAAATCAGTACATGAACCACTGCAAACAGGATTAAAAGCAATCGACTCAATGATTCCAATCGGGCGTGGACAAAGAGAGCTAATTATTGGAGATAGAAAAACAGGTAAAACAGCAATCGCTATCGACACAATCATCAATCAAAAAGGAAAAGGTGTTATTTGTGTTTACGTAGCTATTGGACAAAAACAATCTACAGTAAGACAAGTGCAACAAAAACTTAAAGATGCTGGTTCGCTAGAATATACAATCATCGTATCGGCAACTGCGTCAGCATCAGCACCAATGCAATTCCTTGCTCCATATACAGGATGCACCATGGGAGAATACTATAGAGATTCTAAGCGTCACGCTTTAATTATCTATGATGACTTAACTAAACAAGCTCAAGCTTATAGACAAATGTCTTTACTTCTTCGTCGTCCACCGGGACGTGAAGCCTTCCCTGGGGACGTTTTCTTCCTTCACTCAAGACTTTTAGAGCGTGCTTGTAAAGTTTCTGATGTTCTTGGAGCAGGATCTTTAACCGCACTTCCAATTATTGAAACTCAAGAAGGTGACGTTTCTGCATACATTCCAACAAACGTAATTTCTATTACTGATGGTCAGATCTTTTTAGAGTCTGATCTGTTTAACTCAGGTATCCGTCCAGCCGTGAACGTAGGTCTGTCGGTATCAAGAGTTGGTGGATCTGCTCAAATTAAGGCAATGAAAAAAGTTGCTGGTACACTTCGTTTGGATCTGGCTCAATACAGAGAGCTTGCCGCTTTTGCAGCGTTTGGTTCTGACTTAGATGAAGCAACAAAAAGACAATTAAACAGAGGGGAGAGATTAGTTGAACTTTTAAAACAAGATCAATACGCTCCTGCTGATGTAATTGACCAAGCAGTCGCAATCTTAGTAGCAACAAAAGGTTATTTCGACATTGTTCCAACGGCAAAAATTAGAATAGCTGAAAAAGATGTACTTGAGTTTTTTCACACAAGACATGGCGAAATGATGGCAGAAATTAAAAATGCTAAAGAAATTTCGGGTGCAAATGAAGCAAAAATTCTTGAAGCAGTTAAGGGATTCTTGGCAACAAAAAAATATTAAGACTGACTAAAAGCTAGAAATAGAATTAGGAATTAATAATGGCGAATATAAAAGAGCTTAAAAAGAAAATTAAAAGTACCAAAAGTACTTCTAAAATTACGCAAGCGATGAAGCTCGTTTCGGCCGCAAAATTAGCGAAAGCTCAAAATAATATTTTGAACTCACGGCCATACGCTCGTGAGCTAGAAGGAACAATTAAAGTTGTTTCGGCTTTAGTTCAAGATTATGACCATGAGTTTTTACACAATAAGGACAATAACAAAGCAGTATTACTTGTTATTTCATCTGATAAAGGACTTTGCGGATCGTACAATTCTCAGCTTGCTAAAAAAGTTAAAAAATTTCTCGATACAACAGCACTTGAAGTGAAACTATGTTTTATTGGAAAAAAAGTAAGGGATGTTTTAGATTCAAATTATAACAAGGGTAAAACGTATAGCTTTGCTAAAGCTGAACCTACATTTGTTGAAATGGAACACTTAGGTGTTGAGCTTGGTGAAATGTTTACAACCGGTGAAGTTGGAAAAGTCTTTGTGGCTTATAATATTTTCCAATCAGCTATTGCTTTTGAACCAGAGGTAAAACAATTATTACCTATGACCATGGATATTTCAGAGAAAGAAGAATTAGCTGAAAAATTTCCGTTCGACTTTAAATATGAGCCGGGTGCAACAGAAATTTTGAATACACTAATTCCTCAAACATATATAAGCACACTTTACACAGCACTCTTGGATGCGGTAGCAGCTGAGCATGGATCAAGAATGAGTGCGATGGATAGTGCTTCTAGTAACTGTAAAAAAGCAATTCGAACTTTATCAATAAAAATGAACAAACTAAGACAAGCAGCTATCACAACAGAGTTATCTGAAGTGGTTTCAGGTGCTGAGTCGGTGAATGGTTAAAAGAGCATATTAGGAGATCACCAATGAGTGAAAATTTCGGTGTTGTAAAGCAAGTAATGGGGCCAGTAATCGACGTAGAATTTCCACATGGAAAAATACCGGCGATTTTCAATGCTCTTACATTAACAAACAAAACAATCTCAAACCTTGAGAACAATCTAACTGTTGAGGTTTCTCAACATTTAGGTAACAACATGGTTAGATGTATCGCGATGGACTCTACAGAGGGTTTATCAAGAGGATTAAAAGTTCTCGATACAGGAAAAATGATTCAAGCTCCAGTAGGTAAAGAATGTTTAGGAAGAATTATTAACGTTATCGGTGAACCAGTAGATGAGGCTGGTCCGGTTAATGCTAAAAAAACTTACGACATTCACAGACCTGCGCCTGGCTTTGATAAGCAATCTACAAAACTTGAGCAGTTCTATACTGGAATTAAAGTTATAGACCTACTTGCACCATATGTTCGCGGTGGAAAGATTGGACTTTTTGGTGGAGCAGGAGTTGGCAAAACAGTTTTAATTCAAGAATTGATTAACAACATTGCAACTGAACATGGTGGATACTCTGTATTTGCTGGTGTTGGTGAGAGAACTCGTGAAGGAAACGATTTATTTCATGAGATGACGGAATCTGGTGTTATTGCAAAAACTGCACTGGTGTTTGGACAAATGAATGAGCCACCTGGAGCTCGTGCAAGAGTAGCATTAACAGGTCTTTCGATTGCTGAGTATTTCCGTGACGAAGAAAACCAAGATGTACTATTTTTCGTAGATAATATTTTCCGTTTTACACAAGCAGGATCTGAAGTTTCTGCGCTTTTAGGACGTATTCCATCTGCGGTTGGATACCAGCCAACTCTTGGAACTGAGATGGGGGCCATGCAAGAGCGTATTACATCAACTCTTAATGGTTCTATTACATCTATCCAAGCTGTCTATGTTCCAGCTGACGATTATACCGATCCAGCTCCAGCAACTACGTTTGCCCACCTGGATGCAACGACAGAACTATCTCGTCAAATTGCTGAGCTTGGAATTTACCCAGCAGTAGATCCACTATCTTCATCATCTACAATTCTAACTCCAGCAATAGTTGGACAAGAACATTATGAAGTGGCTCGTGGAGTTCAAAAAATTCTTCAAAAATACAAAGAACTTCAAGATATCATTGCCATCTTGGGTATGGATGAACTTTCTGAAGAAGATAAATTAATTGTAGGTAGAGCTAGAAAAGTTCAAAAATTCTTATCTCAACCATTCTTTGTTGCGGAACAATTTACTGGTTTGAAAGGTAAATTCGTAAAAATGGAAGATACAATCAAAGCTTTCAAGGCAATCCTTGATGGCGTTGTCGATGATCTACCAGAGCAAGCATTCTATTTAGTTGGTGGACTTGATATGGTTTATGAAAAAGCTGAACAAATTAAAGCTGGTAAATAATTAGGAAACAAAGCATATGAAATATTACAGTGTTGATGTCCTAACTCCTTCGAAAATTGTCGCGAAGGGGGTTAATGCTGAGTCGTTGTTAATACCAACGACTCGCGGGCAAATCAATGTACTTGAAAACCATACGCACATGGTAACTAAGCTTTCAACGGGAGTACTAAGTATTTTCGGAGGAGCTGATTACGCTGATAGAAATTTTGTTCTTTCAGAGGGCGTTTGCAAAATACTTGAAGATAAAATTGTAATTTTAGCCAACACAGCAGAAGAAAGTACTGATGTAGATGTTGAGCGTGCAAAATTATCACTTAAGAATGCAGAAGAGCATCTTAGAAATACAGACGGTCTATCGTTTGAAGAGATTGAACACTGCCAAAACAAAGCCGAAAGAGCGAAAATTCGCATTCAGGTTGGTGAGTTCCTTCGTCCGCGCTAAAAAAAACAATCTGAGTACTCATTCTTTTGAGTGAGTACTCGCTTTTTACTAGGCAAATTTATCTCTTACTTGATCCCCTTACTAGCTTTGTTAAAGTTTTAACATAGCTATGATCACAAAAAAGACATTCGTCACAATTTCAAGTTTATTTTTTTCAGCAATTCTGCTGTCTCAGCTCTATTCGTATACGCAAACGAGAGTTGAGCCGAAAACAATTAATTATTCTGGTTTTACAAATTTTATTGAAAATGTTCAAGAGATCTCAAGAAAAAGTAAAGAAATAGCGGATGAAAATAAATCAGATGAACTTAACGATCAAATCATTAAGTTAGTTGAACATGAAATCAAAAGTAAGAATCGTCTTACAAAATTGGCACTTAATACTAAAGTACACTTAGGTGAAAAACTAAACAGAGCAGAGAATATAGCTAATGCAGAAAAAGTTCATAGCAATACTTCAGAAGACTTAAGTCAATATGAAATAAATAATAAAGAATTAATTACTTTGTTTAGTTTAAATAATGATTTGAAATTTAATGAATACTCAAAGTTTGAAGCAATTGCAGAATCTCATCAATATTATAATGGTGAAAAAGATATTTCAGATGAAATTGTGGTAAGTCAGGCAAGTCCAGATGTCGCCAATGAAGAAATTATTCAGGCAGATGAAGTAAATACAACTCAACCGGCGGTGGTGAGAGATGAAAATAAAAAATCATTAGAGCCAGAAAGTAACCCTGAAGAAGAAATGATAATGTTTGATTACTCAAAAGGAAAACAAGATATTAATCAAAAGCTATATGAAAGACCGCTCTCCAGTGTAGTTAAAAATGCCATTAGTAGAGAGATGGGAGAGGTGCCTAAAAAAGCAGAAATAAAAACAATCTCAAGAGTGAATACTCAGTCAAGAATTGAAGAAGCAAATAGTTTAATCGCAGAAGAAGAAAATATAATTTATGACTATTCATTAGATAAAAAAACTTCAAAAAATGAAAGCATAGAAGTATCTGTTGCGAGTGCATTTAATAATCAGATGGATACCAAAGAAACAAGTTTTACCATAACGGCAAAGGAAATCTTTTTGGATAGTCAAAAACAAAAGCAAGTCTATTCATTTGAATATTCACCTGATTACGACAGAGCAGAAAGAACAGATGATCAGTCAAGTGGTAAGATTAAAATCTCTAATAATCTAAGTGGGACAATGAATATTCAAACGGGTATTATTCAAGCGAGAGGAGCGATACCTACGAGAGTTGAATTAAATATGAATGCCGTCCAAGGCATTGAGGTCCCCTTAGTAAATGAAGATTCTATTCAGCGTTTTTTACAGAAAAGAGATATTTCTGCGGAAGGAAATCTAATTTTGATAGGATTAAACTCTGAAATAATCGATACCGAAATCGATAGCAAATATGATCAAAGATTTTACTTTAATAAATCGTTTAAATTGTTGGCAGATATTAAGGGTGCAAGCTTTGTAATGTATGCGGGAGTTCAAAGTGGAAACATACTTCTGCGTTACCACTTATCAAATAAAGAAAATGCTCAAAAAATAATTTATGTCGGTGATGGCGAAATGTATTTTGAAGACCCAGTTTTTATTTCAGGGCAACGAGATGTCTACTCACTGACAACCAGAAATCTGATGGGACAAAAAAGAAAAGAACTAGTAATTCCGGGTGATCAAATTAGTTTTTTTAATACTAAAACTATTGCTAAGAAAAAAACATTAAATAGCTATGAAGTAAAAGCACCAATAATGGTTAGTGGAATGAGGAAATATTTAGAATTTAAACATCTTTCCAAAAATATTTTTGTGGGCAGCTGGGATGAAAAAGAAATTGAAATTCCAGGAGATGACTTTATTGCAAAAGTAATGGAAATGAATGATATAAGTTCAATTAAAGATAGATGTATTATTCAATTAAATTTAACAAAAGATTTAAAAGAAATTCGAGCAAATGGAAAAAATAGAAGTGGTGAAATGTACATAGAAACAAGCTTTCTAGATAGAGAAGGGAGCTTTTCAAAAGAAAATTTCGAATTAGCCGAAAAGATATTTGTTGTGGGTGATTTAGAAGGTCAAATAAACATTAAGCTAGATTATACAGATGGTTCAACACAATACTTAAAAACATTTTGTTCGCAAAGTGATTATCTATTAGAACAACTTTAATTAAAAAATATCTTATCATCAAGTTTTTTAAATCTTAAATATTCACTATTGAATTTCACTTCATTCCAACTTCTAAATTCAATAAATTTATTTAAAAAGCTTATTTTTTTTTGACAATTATCAAGCTCATTGAAGTAGAGGCAACTTGCAGAAAAGGCAGCGAGAACTGATTCAGGCCTTGAACCAAAATCAGAACTAAAGCGCCTAGGTTCACTAAGGACATCATTGTATATAGAATAAAATAACAAAGAATCATGAATGTTAACAGCGAGCAGAGCTAAATAAAAAGATTTTGTAGAGTTGTCTGGTTTAATTTTTTTTAATCGATTGATCCTCACCTGAGGTGATGAACTTTCGTTCAAATAAATATTTTGAATAACTGCTAGTTGTAAATCAATTTGGTTAGGCTCCCATTCCTGTAGAACTTTTAAAAGTTTATCAGCCCTAGAAAAATTCTTTTTAATAGTTGAAATTTTCGCAACAGCAAGAAGTGAAGTTGGAGTAGCCTCTTTGCTGAAGGAAAAATTCCAAATATTATTTGAATTATAAAATATGGGTATATAAGACCAAGTGAAGTAAATAGAGGTAAAAACAAAGATTGATAAAAAAAATAAAGTAGAAAAATTGTTTCTTAAAAGTGAGCGAGAACAAAATAAAAAAACAACAAGAGGTGTAAGCAAATAGGTATCACTGCAAAAGATATTGGTTTTAATTGACACAACAGGCAAAAGTAAAAAAAAGTAGAGAGGCATAATTGAAAAAATTAATTTTTTCGTCCAAGCACTTTTAATTTTTGTGACCATAAAAATAATTATGGGTAAGAAAAATAAACCAATTAAATTTTGGAGTGATCCCTCACTATGTGGTGTAGGTAAAAATCCAAAAGGCCAAAATGAGAGTTGAAAGTAGCGACCAAGAGAGAGAAGAGAAAATGCTAGATCAAAGGAATGAATTTTGGAAACTCCAAAATTTAAGTAAACATAGGGGCCTAAATAGTATTTATAATTAAGAAATCCTAAAAAACACATATCGACAATCAGTACAGCTTTAAAAAACTTGCTGTGTTTACTATTTAAAAAAAAGATCAAAAACCATAACGGCCAAAAAAGAGTAATGGGATGTGATAAAACAGACAAAGTATAAATAATTAAAATTAAGAAGGAAAAAAACATAGAGGGTGATTTTCGATTTTTAACAGAAAAAGTGGTTGCAAGGAGAATAAAGAAACAAGCAAGTAGATGTTTTCGAGCCGAAATCCAAGCAACGGAGCTAACTGAAATAGGAGAAAACAACAGAGCAAGCATAATTAAAAAATTTAATTTAGAGTTAGAAAAAAAAGACAAAGATTTATAAAATAACAAGCAAATAGAAAACCAAAGTATTAGGTTTGTGGAGTGGAAAATTGAAAAGTGGAACCATTTTTCTATTTGTATATCAAAAAGATAACTGATGTCACGTATTGGCTGGAAGTCAGAGAGGAGTCCATTAAAAAGTAGAATGAAATAATCTTTCATTGTGTTCATTGAGTGAAGTGGAGTCAAAAGAAGATTGTCATCATAGTCTAAAACGTAATCATTAAAAACAAGCTTGAAGTATAGAAAAAATAAAAAAAGAAAAATAAAAAAAAGTGAAAAATTATGCTTAGTTAAAAGTTTCATGAAATGAACCCAAAAGATTAAAAGACATTATAAACTATTTGCGAACCTTGTGAGTTAAACTTAGATAAAGTAGCCCTATATAATCCTTCATTCCACAATTCTATATGCACTTTCTCCTTAAACTTATCAAATATCAAATTGCAAAGTTGCTCAGTTTGGAAATAATGACAACTTGAAAAAAATGCAGCAAAAGCAATTTCTTTATGAGCAACAAAATCAATCTTGAAAGAAAGGGGATCGTTAAAGATTTTTACTAAATGTTCATTATAAAGTTGATGGTCATTAGCGTTTACCGCTAGTAGTGATAAATAAAAATGTTTTGCTGTCGTATCTGGTGAAATTTTACTTAAGCGTTTTATACGATCTGCAATACTTATATTTGTATTTAGATATATATTTTCAATGACTATCGTTTGCAATCCAGATAAACCAGGTTCCCATTCCTGAACAATTCTTAATAAGTGATCTGCTTCTGCGTAACGTTTGTTCTTAGTGTACGATCGAGCTGTTATAAGAGCGGAACGAGGAGTTACTTCTTTAGAAAATGAAAAAGTCCAAACACTATCTGTATTGTTAAATATTTTAATGTAGTTAAATGAGGTGTACATAAAAAATGCAAGAAGAATTACTAAAGGAAGTCGAACAAAAAGGTGATCTTTTAAGTGAAGCTTAATGAGCAGATTAAAGTAAAAAAGTGATGTGAGTAAGTATGTGTCACTACTAAATATATTTGTTTGCATAATTAGAACAGGAAGCAATGGAAGAAAATAAAAGAGAAAAAGATGCGTAGATATTTTTTTCTTCCAAGGACTCTTTATTTTGTAAAGGAAAAAAAAGGCTAATGGGAGCAGTGAGATTCCAATGATATTCTTAACTGATGCCTCACTGTGAGAAGTAGGTAAAAAATCAAAAGGCCATAATGAAGAAAATAAATAGCGCCCGAGCGCCAAGAGAGAAAAACCGGGGTCAAATGCGATGATTTTATTGATGCCATTGCTAGAAATTGGATAGACTACTTTGTAATAATAGAAATTGAGAAAAAGAAATATTACCATCAAACAAAAAATGAAAACTTTAAAATTGAAACTATAGTTTTTTTTAGCAAATACATAAAAGAATCCCAAAGGCCATAAGATATTAATGGGATGAGAAAAAACAGAGGCGGAGTATAGTATAGTGATAACTACTAAATCAAAAAAATTATAATTTTTACGTTTAAAATATGAATAAAGTGTTGCAAGGAGGATAAAAAAAGATGAAAGGAGATGTTTCCTAGCAGAAATCCAAGCGACCGAGCTAACAGCAATCGGGGAGAATGCAAATAAATAGAGCATAAGAAAATTACTTTTATTTTTATCAAAAAGTGATGCAGAAATATAAAAGCATACACAAATTAATAGCCAGATTAACAAATTAGTAAAATGAAAAAGAGATCTGCCAATGGCATTTCCGATCAAGTTATCCAAAAAAAAGCTAAAATCCCTAACCGGCTGAATGTCGAAAATTAAGCCTTTAGAAAAAAAATTGAAATAAGTGGGAAGGGAGTTAAGAAGTTTTATGGGGGCTATGATTTGAATATCGTCATAAGTTAAAATTGGATCTTGGATAATCAGATGAAAATAAAATAAAAAAAGTAAAACACAAAGAATTAGGATAAATATGATGTCGCTAAATCCAACTTTCATTTTAAGTCCACTCAAGTTTTTTAAAAACCTCGAAAGTTTTCTTATAACCCGCAGTCATGATATATTTGGCTTTTTTGGGATCTAGTGAAAAAGAGTTTGTAAAAAACAATTTATAATTAGAATGATCTGGATAGATGTCAATAAATTTAATATTGGGATTGTAATTCATTTTTCTTTCAAGAATTGACGTTATCTTCAAGCGATCTTTTTGGGAAAAATTGTTTGATACCATATAGTCATTTACAGTCTCGATTATATCTTGCGCTAGAATTTTTTGTCCACGTGAGGCTACGATCTTTTTTTGAATCATTAAATAAATAGCCTGCATGCAAATAGCCGGTAAGCCATAATTGATAAGGGATCCAACTTCATCGTGAAAGTGATAAGGTGTATGTGTCCAAGAGCTAATAACAAAATCACATTTATTATCGACGGCAACATGATTTGATAAAGTCTCGCGAATTTCACCATCTATATAATAGTCAATTCTTTGAGTGCGAGGGTTTTTAATTGGAAAAGGTGAGTAGAAAGGAGGAACACTCATGCTTGCTGAAACAGCTTGAGATATATCGACACCAGTATAATACTCAGCAGTTGAATCATGGATCGGGCTTGGAAAGTTGTATTTGCTGAAAATAACTTTTCTAGAATGGTCAAGCTGGGTGGCTACTACAAACATATCAGCTAAATAATCTTCAAAGGATTGAGAAAGCAAAACATGCTTTTGCATATATTGATTTAAACCTTCTGTTGAAAATAATCCAGAGATTGAGAGTAAGGGTTTTGCCATCTGTTTTAAAAAATTTGGAAAACCTTCAAGAGGATTGTAAAAATCAAAGTTAAGTGCATCCCGCAATGGCATTTTTCGCGAAAGCATATCTGAATAGCCAACTGCTTGAAGTATAGTTTGGGATTTTTTACCATTTATGGTTGCATCGATAACATCTATTGGTCTAAAGCCAGAAGCAAAATATAAATTAATAAGTGAGCCAGCAGAAGATCCGACATAAGTGGATATTTCATAATCAGGATCAATAGGTGATTTGTTATGTTTTAAAACAAAACCAAATTCTTCTAGAGCAAGGGCAACGCCCAGATGCCATGAAGCTGCCTTGACAACTCCGCCAGAGAGGACAAGTGCTGTTTTTTTACTTTTAAAAGGAGATAGATCGATATTGTGATACATAGAAATAGAATAACATATCATTACTTGAACAAACGAAAAAAATACAAGAGCATTTTAGACAACTATAAAAAGGTTCTAACAGTTAAAAATCTAAGTTAAAATATCCATAAATATTTGGAGTGAATATGAATCAAGATGGAATTTGGTTGTCAATAATCGATTATGCTACAGTAAAAAAAATCTCTATCTCGACCATAAGACGCTCGATTAAAGCAAAGCATTTAATTTACAAAGAAGAAAGTGGGAAATACTTTATTTGGATGAAAGATAATACTGCTCAATTAAGATCAGAGAAAAATGAATTAGCCCTAAAACTAGAAATTGAATATTTAAAAAAGAAAAATCGCGAATTATCTGAAGAGTTAGCTGATTCAAAAATGCTCTTAAGTGTTTATGAAAACAAATCAGATGAATACGACTTCGGTTTACCGCCATTACCAGAAATTGAATTATGAATAAATTAATAAATCAAATAATCCTCTATGCTGGACTGTTAATTACAGCTCATGCCAATGCGACAGAATCGATGAGAAACTGTATGCTACTGCCAATCGTGGATGGTGTGGATAATAGAGTTGGGTTTAAGGTTTTCGAAGAAATTGAAAATTATATTAAGGATGGAAGTTGGTGCACTTATAAATCAAATTCAGAACTAATTAACATATTAGGACAATATTCGAAAGGACTTGAAAGCCATTTAAATAACAAAGATGTTTTAAAAGTAATCGCCGATAAAACAAAAGCTGGGACATTAATAAGAGTAAATTTACAATTACAAGCTGGGACAACTGATGTTAGGGGCGAAATAATTGGTGAAAATGGTGAAGATAAGTATTTTAAAGAGCAAACGTTATTAAAAAGTAATGATAGTTCTCTAATCGCTCAGACCATAAAAAACTGGCTAGACATATATGAAAAAACAATTCCCTACGAAGGTAGAGTCAAAGGGGTGTTAGGTGATCAGTTTACAATAGATATTGGAAAAAAATCTCATTTATTCAATGGAAGTGAAATTATAATTGAGCGGCCCACTATTAAAAGACAACATCCATTGTTAAAAGAAATAATCGATTATCAAACAGAAAAAATAGCAGATGCTAAAGTTTTTGATGTTAGTGATACCCAGGCACAAGCAAGGGTGTCTAGTTATGAAGGCCAAAAGAAATTAAAATTAGAAGATTGGGTAAAGGTTCGATTAAATGAACAAAGAAAAGCTATAGAACAAGTTACCTATTCTGAAAAAGAGAAAGAAGATTATGGAAAACTGGGAACAGTAGGGCTTTTTTTAAATATTGGAAATGGCAGTTCAACTCAAACTGGTACTTCTGAAAAATCTATGACTGGGCTATTGATAGGAATTGATATTGAAACAGAAATGTGGGCAACGAGGAATTTATGGTTCGGATTGGATATTGGTAAAAAGTTTGGTGAATATAAAAAAGATCAAGGCAGTTTTTCCAGCAACAGTAACACAACAACAAACTCAATTACTAGATTAAAGCTTGGTTATAAGTATTTACCTATGGGCTTTTTTTACGGACCTCAAGTTGACGCTTATTTTGGTTATGCAAGTTATGATTATGGCCTAAGTACAAATTCAACCGATAATCTTACTGACTTTACTTTTAGCGGGATTTTACTAGGAGTAAAGGGGAGTGTTCCACTTGTTGAATCCTTTAGGATGTATATGCTTTTTGATTTTCTTTTGACCTCATCTTACAAAGAGAAAATTCAAATATTTGGTAATGATGATTCTAGCTCAAATTATCGTATAGAGCTTGGTGGTCTTTACACTTTTGAGCCAAATATTACTTTCAGCTCTGGCTTGTCAGTTCTTTCGAATAAAGCAAATTTCACAGGGACTACAAAAGAAGAGCAATTCAAAGATGTTTCTGTTAAAATTGGGACGATTTTTACTTTTTAATCCAAAAAATTGGAGAAGAAATGAGTCGGATTCAAAAACTTGAAGCTGAAATTATCAAGCATAAGGCACTTTATTATCAAGGAAGGCCAGAAATATCAGATCTGGATTACGATAAACTTGAAGACGAATTAAAAAAACTAGATCCTAAAAATCTGACACTAGAAATTGTTGGTAGCACAACTTCAGTAAGTGAAAAAATTAAGCACGACAAAAAAATGTTATCGCTTGAGAAAACTTATGTTTTAGAGGATCTAGCGAACTGGATGGGCAACGAAGAAGTTATTAGCACTTATAAATTAGATGGAATTAGTTGTTCACTGATTTATATTGATGGTGAATTATCCCTTGCTAAAACCAGAGGGGATGGATCCTTAGGTGAAAATATAACAAAAAAAGTTATGTGGATAAATAACGTTCCAAAGTCAATAACTGAAAAAAATAAATTAGAAATTCGCGGTGAACTTTTTTGTGATGAAGAAAGTTTCTTTAGGCTTTCTCAGGAGATGACAAAGATAGGTTTAGACAAACCCACAAGTCAGCGCAATATTGTTGCTGGATTGATGGGAAGAAAAGATAATCTAGAACTCTGTCGTTATATAAAATTTATGGCATTTGATTATCTCTCTGAGGAAAAAATTGAGTTAGAGCAAGTGAAATTTGAAAATTTGCATAAGTTAAACTTCCTCACGCCAGAAATTGAGATTCACCATGATAAAAAAAGTTTAGAGGGAATAATCGATCGTGCTCGCCAATTTATGAGTGAGGGCGACTTTCAGATAGACGGACTAGTTTTTACATTCAACAAAATGTCACTGCATGAGGAGCTAGGTGAAACTTCCCATCACCCGCGCTATAAGATGGCTTTTAAGTTTAAAGGAGAATCAAAACAAACAGAGCTAAAAGAAATTATTTGGTCTGTTTCGAGGAATGGAATTTTAACTCCGGTAGGGGAAGTTGCACCTGTTGAATTGTCTGGAGCAATGATCTCTCGAGTGACCTTGCATAATTATGGAGTTGTTTTCGCAAATAACTTAAAAACTGGCGATATTATAGAGATAATTAGAAGTGGAGAGGTTATACCTAAGTTTTTATCGGTGTTAGTGCCATCAAAAAATAAGTTTAGCATTCCAGAAGTTTGCCCTAGTTGTCATTCAAAAGTTGAAATTCAAGATATCAGGATTTTTTGTGTTAATGATTCTTGTCCTGGGAAAAACAAAGAAGTAATTCTCAATTTCATTCAAAAAATTGGCATAGAAGATTTAAGTGGCAAGCGCTTAGATGGATTAATGAGTGCAGGACTTGTTAAAACTATTCCCGATCTTTACAAGCTAACAGCAGAAGACTTCATGGGAATTGAAAAGATTAAAGAAAAGCTGAGCAGTAAATTGATTGAATCCATTCAAAAAACTAAAAATATTGATTTAATTACCTTTTTATCAGCCTTGGGAATAAGTGGAGGAGCATTTAATAAATGTGAGAAAGTTGTTCGAGCAGGTTTTGATTCTATAATAAAAATTAAAAGTTTAACAAAAGAAGCTTTGATGGAAATAGAGTCCTTTGCTGAGAAATCTGCAACGGATTTTCTGAGTTCATTGAAAGATAAACATAAAATAATTGATGAATTAATAGAGCTTGGATTTGTTTTTAAGGTAGATCAAGCAAGACAAACAGAGTTGACTGGAGTTCGAGTTTGCATAACGGGGCCTCTTTCGGAAAAACGACAAACCATTGAAGATCGTATAAGAGAGTGTGGTGGTATAGTAGTATCATCTGTTTCAAAAAATACAGATCTATTAATCACAAATGAAACAGATCCAAGTTCAAGCAAATATAAAAAAGCACTTGAGTTAAAGATTAAAATAATTACTGAAGCACAATTAATGGAATTAATGAATGAGAGGAAATAATTTATGGCAAAAAAAACTACAACATTTATTTGTCAAAGTTGCTCATACCAAACCTCAAAGTGGATGGGGAAATGTCCAGAGTGTGGATCTTGGAATTCTTTTACAGAAGAAACAGCAGTAGCAGCAAAGGATTTAAATCGTGCTCACAAGCGCACTGCTCAAGGGAATGAAATTCCGAAGTTAATTAATGAAATTGTTTTAGAAAAACAATTTCGTGTTATCACTGGCATGGGGGAGTTTGACCGGGTGGTTGGAGGTGGAGTTGTTCCAGGATCTTTGATTTTAATTGGAGGTGAGCCTGGAATTGGTAAATCCACATTACTGACAAGTGTAATGGGGAAGTTGTCTCAGGCTCACCCGGAACAAGTTGTTTTATATGTAAGTGGTGAAGAGTCTGTTAATCAAGTTGCAGAAAGATCAAAGCGTGTCGGTGTCAATGCAGCAAATTTTTATATTTACAATGAAACAAACTGGCAAAAAATATTAGAACAGATAAATAAATTACAACCTCGTTTTCTTGTTATCGATTCTATTCAGACAACTTCATCTTCAGAAATAGATTCTGCCCCAGGTACTGTATCTCAAATTCGCGAAGTCACTTATGAATTAATGAATCATGTAAAAGCTAATGGCATTACTTGTTTTGTCATTGGCCATATAACAAAAGAAGGATCAATTGCAGGGCCTAAAATATTAGAACATATGGTCGATACAGTAATTTACTTTGAGGGAGACCAATTTGGTCACTATCGCCTATTAAGGGCCATGAAAAATCGTTTTGGAAACACAAATGAAGTTGGTATTTTTGAAATGAAGGAAAGCGGATTGGATGAGGTAAAAAATCCATCGCAATATTTTCTTGATGATCAATTGCAGGATTCATACGGTAGATCGCTTACCTGTATCATTGAAGGATCTCGATCTTTGTTTGTAGAAATTCAAGCACTCGTTGTAGAAAATAAATTTGGGAATGGAAGAAGAACAACTCAAGGTGTAGATAATAATCGACTGGCCATGATGGTTGCAGTTATTGAAAAATATTTTAGATTGCCTTTAGGTTTTAATGACATTTATTTAAATGTTGTTGGAGGAATGAAACTCATCTCCAGAGAGTCTGATCTTTCAATTATAGCATCACTTCTAAGCTCTTATAGATCAAGACCAATTGATTCGAGTACAATCTTCGTTGGAGAGGTGGGACTTACAGGTGAAGTTCGCTCTATTCCACAGATGGAAATGCGAGTAAAGGAGATGGCACAACTCAATTATAAAAAAGTGGTAACTTCTGAAAAAACTGCAAAAGAATTAAAAGGCAAGTTTAATATAGAAATAATAGGATTAAAGAAAGCTAAGGATATCGAATCAATTTTAGCAATATAAAGTTTGAATCGTCTTCTTCCAGAGTACTTTTTTGTTTTTTGTATATTCCTTAAATTTATCATCCTGATCAAACTCTTTATCTTTTTGCCAAAGTGATTTTAATTGATCAAATTCAATTAGTTCTGCACCAACAGCAGCTGCAAGGGCTGCACCATAAGCGGTAGTTTCAATAATTTTAGGCTTAATAATTTTAGTTTCTGAAATACTAGCTTGAAGTTGCATTAATAAATTGTTTTCAACTGCACCACCATCTACTTTTAATGTATCAATGGCCAAACCAGTATCATGTTTCATAGCACTTAATAAGTCATTAATGGATAATGCAATTCCTTCGAGACAAGCATAGGCAATGTGTGATCGATTCGAATCTCTCGTCAATCCAACGATAGACGCCTTTGCACTGGGATTCCAGTAGGGTGATCCAATTCCCGTAAAAAATGGCAAAAAGAGAATGTTTTCCAGCTCATTGAGATTTTTAACTTCAAGGGCGAGAGATTCGACTTCCGAGCTTTTTGAAATAATTTTAAGATTATCTCGTAGCCACTGAACAGCAGCTCCAGCTATATAGCTTGAACCTTCAAGTGCATAAAAAGTTTTACCCTTGTGGCGATACTCAACAGTGGTAAGAAGTCCGGATTTAGAATAGACAATTTTTTCACCAGTATTTAAGAGAACAAAAGCACCGGTGCCATAGGTGCATTTCATTTCTCCTTCGAAAAATCCAGCTTGACCAAAAAGTGCAGATTGCTGGTCGCCTAGTATGCCAGTAATGGGAATGCCGTCAGGGAGAAAGGATAAACCTTTTGTTTGCCCAAAAAGATGAAATGAGTCTTCGATCTTTGGAAGGAAATCTTTTTTTATTGAAAATAATTTGAGTAGGTCTTGATCCCAAGCAGTCTCTTTTAAGTTCATCAGCATCGTTCGAGAAGCATTTGATGCATCAGTTTTATGAACCGAATGCCCCGTCAATTTAAAAAGCAAAAAGGTATCGATAGTTCCAAAGAGCAAATCATTGTTAGTCGCAGCTTCTTTAACGTGAGAATTATTATTGAGCAACCAATTCATTTTGGTCGCAGAAAAATATGGATCAATTGGAAGACCGGTTATTGTTTTAATTTTTTCAATGATACCGGGGATTTTTTTTAAATCCTGGCAGTAATCAGTTGTTCTTCTATCTTGCCATACGATGGCATTGGCCAAGGGGATTCCTTGGCGGTTAAAGGCACATGTTGTCTCTCTTTGATTGGTAATTCCGATCGAGCAAATTTGGCTTCCTTGAACGTTGAAGAGCTTAAGTAAATCTCGAGTTGTTTGCTCAACTGTTGACCAGATATCATTTAAATTATGTTCAACCCAAGTTGGTTTGGGAAAAATTTGAGGGTATTCACTATTTACTTTGCCTATAAATAAAAATGTTTCAGCATCTATTAAACAAGCCGTGGTTCCAGTGGTGCCTTGATCGATGGATAAAATATATTTCATTAATTCTCTCTATTTAAGGTAATGTAAAATCGTTGTTTTCTGGTTTACCAATTATTCGAAGCATGACTTGCCAGCGAGCACCTATAAGTGAGTTGAAGCCACGCATAAAGGTAAAAGAGATAGAGATCAATAAAACCAAGATAAAAATAAATTCAAGAAATGTCTGACCCCTTTGGTCTTTTAAAAATTTTTTTTTCGGTGATCTCATAGTATAATTTTAATGGGGTTAGGAGCAATCACAATGAAGAAATTTTTACCATTAGCTTTTTTTATATTATCTTTTACAGGCTTTGTAGCTTGTCAGGTTGGATGGCAAACATTGTTTGCAGAAACGACAAAAAAGGATGCCCGCTTTTCTAAATATGAACAAATGTTTCTCAAGGGTCAGTTTGAGTCAATTGAAGGCAAAAGAATCGATGTTTCTAAATTAAAATCTCCAGTAGTCATTTACAATTTTTGGGCTTCCTGGTGTAATCCATGCGTGGAAGAGATACCTTCATTAATGAGTTTAAAGAAAAAGTTTAAAGATAATGAGGTTCAGGTTCTAGCTTTTAATACAGATGAAGATGAGCAATTAAAAAACATTCAAAAAATAAAGAAGAAGCTAAATCTCACCGATGAGTTTACAATTATCCCAGATAAAAATACTAAAATTGCAGAAAGTTTTAATATAAGTGCCATACCAGTAACAATCATATTTAGCCATGGAAAAGTGGTGCACTTTAGCAACGGTCCAATGGATTTTACTTCAGCAGAGATTATTGAAAATATGAAAAAGTGGATAAAGGATTAAATTATAATTCTTTCACTGAACAAGGGACGTATTTAGTTATTTGTATTTTTGCATCTCTAGCTTCACATTCCGTATGATCGTTACCGTCACTTCCACAAATCATTATGGAATTACTTGCACAGTCGCAATGACCTTTGTTTTTAATAGTTTTTCCAAAACAGTTAGCCAAACAACTGCTGCCATAATCAATACCGTCAGAAGAGCAAACAGGTGAATTCTCGCTGGTGCATTGGCAAGTGTTCCCAGCATTTAATCCGTTTATCGAAGCTGTCATTTTAGGATTAAGCTTGTCAGCACCACAGGCCATTAATGAGGCCAGTAAAAATGCAAGAAGAATATTTTTTATTAAAATCATCATAGTCATTTTATCGACACAAAATTAATTTTTATTAAGTCTTAATTATCTGACTAAAAAGATTAAAAAAGTTAATTGGCTAAGTTTTTGCCCCAGTTATAGGTAATGCGATCAATAGAGTCGGTATTAAAAATTGAAAAACGAGGCTTTAAGTCAACAACAATTGCCCCTTGAGAATGTAGTCCCAAGGCATGAGCTGCATTTAAGGTAATTGCACACCAAAGCTCAGATTGACTCATTTTATAGATTGGAGCAGATAGTGAAGCAAGTAAAATTAAATTATCACAGTGGCATGAACCAGGATTAAAATCACTGGCAATTGCTACTTTAACTCCAGAATCCAGCATGGCCCTAGCATTTGCTTGTGGTTTACCTAAAAACAAACCAGTTCCAGGAAGAAGTGTCGCAACTGTTTGAGATTTAGCAAGAGCCTCAATGCCTAGCGGCCCGGTAGCTAAGAGATGATCTGCTGAAAGTGCATTAAAATTTGTGGCGAGTACAGCCCCATTGTTATCATTAAATTCATCAGCGTGAATTTTAACATTTAGGTTATGCCGTTTAGCTCGTTCAAACAAAGAAACAACATCCTCATCAGAGAAATAATTTTTTTCATGAAAAATATCGACACAATCAAGAATTTTTTCTTCTCCAAGTTTATCTAGTAAGGGAAGAACAACTTCTTTCATATATTCATATGATGAAGCAAATGTTTTGGGAACTGCGTGAGCGGCCATGAATGTATTAATTATTTGTATATCGGGGCGCAAAATGTTTTTAAGGTCGTGAATAATATGTGCAAGTTCGTATTCTTTTTCAAAAGTTAATCCATACCCTGATTTAACTTCGATGGTGCCTATGCCATAAGCCTTAATCGTTTTTGCTCTAGCATTCGCTAGTTTTAATAATTCTGATCGAGAAAGTGCTTGAGTGCCAAGCATAGAGTTTAAAATGCCCCCGCCAGCGTTTGCGATTTCTTCATAAGTAGCACCATTGAGTCTCATAGAATATTCTTTGGCCCGATCACCACCGAAAACTAAATGCGTGTGCGAGTCAACAATCTCAGGTAAGCAAGTTTTCCCAGTCATATTAATTTCTGGATATTCTTTTTCTAATATATCGTCAGGTAAGTGTTTATCTTCACCTACCCAAAGAATTCTCTCTTGATCAAAAACAATAGATGCGTTTTTAATTAGACCTAAGTCTTCATGATTTAGTCTTCGCCCGTCTTTGTGATGAGCACCTGCTAGAGTGGCGATTTCTGAAAAGTTACGAAATATTTTAACACTCACGAATAAGCCTCTTTATAAGCTAGGAAATTTAATATTAGTATTTTGAGCCCATTCTTTAGCTATTTCATAACCAGCGTCAGCGTGGCGAACAATGCCCATACCAGGATCTGAATTTAAAACTCTCGACAATCTTTCATCCATATCTTTAGTGCCGTCGGCACATATGACCATTCCAGCATGTTGAGAATAGCCGATACCAACACCACCACCATGGTGAAATGAAGTCCAAGAGGCTCCATTCATTGTATTGATCATTAAGTTGAGTAATGACCAATCTGAAACAGCATCAGTACCATCAAGCATTCCTTCTGTTTCTCTGTTGGGGCTTGTTACAGATCCGCAATCAAGGTGATCACGTCCAATAACGATAGGAGCTTTAACTTTTCCATCTCGTACGAGTTTATTAAAAAGTAATCCTGCTTTTTCTCGATCACCATATTTTAACCAGCAGATGCGCGCAGGTAAGCCTTGAAAGGCAACCATCTCTTGAGCTTTTTTTAGCCAATTATGTAATTTTTTATTTTCAGGAAACAATTCCATTAGGGCATTATCTGTCACTCGAATATCTTCGGGATCTCCTGAGAGTGCAACCCATCTAAATGGACCTGAGCCCTGACAAAAAAGAGGGCGAATATAAGCGGGAACAAATCCTGGAAAATTATAGGCATCTTTAACCCCGGCAAGCTTAGCGCCTTCGCGTAAATTGTTGCCATAGTCGAAAACATGAGAGCCACTTTTTTGAAAAGCTAGCATTACACGTATATGATCACCCATTGTTTGATAGGAGAGTTCAGTATATTTTTCAGGATCCTTTCTTCTAAGCTCTAGAGCAGATTCTACAGGCATACCATGAGGAATATAACCATTAAGTGGATCGTGCGCAGAGGTTTGATCAGTTACGAGATCAGGAACAATTCCTTTATCGTAAACATATTTAAAAAAATCTGCAGCATTGCCCACAACGCCAATTGAAATTGGAGTATTATTTTTTTTAGAAATTAGCGCTAGTTCAATTGCTTCATCATAAGATTCACAAAGCACATCGAGGTATTTAGTTTTTAGACGTTTTTCTATTCGCCATTTTTCTACGTCACAGGCTATGCAAACACCATTGGCCATTTTTACAGCAAGAGGTTGAGCACCCCCCATACCGCCAATACCTGCAGTTAATACTAACTTGCCTTTGAGGTCAGCACCTTCACCGTAATGTTTTTCAGCAGCGGCCATAAAAGTTTCATACGTACCTTGAAGTATTCCCTGAGTTCCTATGTAAATCCATGATCCAGCGGTCATCTGTCCATACATCATTAAGCCTTCATCTTTTAATTTATTAAAATGATCCCATGTTGCCCAATGAGGAACTAGGTTTGAATTAGCAATTAAAACTCTGGGCCCGTGAGAGTGTGAAGGCATGATGGCCACCGGCTTACCAGATTGTATTAGAAGTGTTTGATTATTCTCTAATGTTTTTAGCGAATCTATAATATCAAAAAGTGCCTTAGGATTTCTTGCTGCTTGTCCGTTACCACCATAAACAATTAAATTTTCTCTATCTTCAGCAACTTCAGGGTGCAGATTATTTAAAAGACAGCGAAGAGCAGCTTCTTGATGCCATCCTTTACAGGTAAGAGTTGAGCCAGTTGGAGGAAGAGGGATTGGTCTATTCATATAAACTCCTAAATCTCTTGAAATTTTTTTAATTATTCTAATGTACCAATATGCTTTTCAACAGCTGATATAATTTCTCCACTGTTGATAAGTTTAATAATATTGTTTATATCTTTGTAAAATATTCTGTCGTCTTCAATTTTATCTACATGTTTACGAACAAGAGCATGAACAGACTCTATAGCAGGTGAAGACTTAAGTGGGCGCTGAAAGTCTATAGCTTGAGTGTTGCATAAGAGCTCTATTGCTAAAACAGATTTAGCGTTCTCGATAACTTCGTGAAGTTTTCTTCCAGCTGTAACCCCCATAGAGACGTGATCTTCTTTGTCAGTAGATGTAGGAACAGAGTCGACGCTAGCAGGATGGCAGAGATATTTATTTTCAGACACAAGAGCAGCAGCGGTAACGTGAGCAATCATTAAACCAGAGTTTAAACCGGAACTTTTAGTTAAGAAAGCCGGAAGCTCTGAAAATGTTGGGTTCATCATTTTTTCAATACGGCGCTCACTTATGTTGCAAATTTCAGCAATCCCCATGGCTAAATAATCCATACAGAGCGCGAGGGCTTCACCATGAAAATTTCCTCCTGAAATAACTTCTTTTGTTTCAACAAAAATAAGGGGATTGTCAGTGACTGCATTAAGCTCAGTTTCAATTACTTCTGTTGCGTGTTTTAGCGTTTGTCTGCAAGCTCCATGAACTTGAGGTACACAGCGAAGGGAATAAGGGTCTTGAACTTTTCCGCAATCAGGGTGCGAGTCCTTAAGAGGCGAGTTTTCTAAAAGCTTATTTAAATTTGTAACTGAAGCAATTTGACCAGAGTGAGGTTTTAATTGCGTAATCTTAGAATTATAGGCAGCAGAAGTCCCCTTAACTCCATCGAGTGTTATTGTTGTCGCAATATCGGCAAGCTTCATAATTCTTTTAGCCTCATAACAGGCCAATGCACCAAGAGCTGCCATACAAGCAGTCCCATTAATAAGACCAAGACCATCTTTTGGGCCAAGCACAACAGGAGTCATGTTAATTTGTTCTAACGCCATTTTACTTGGAACAATTTTACCATTAAATTCAACATCACCTTCACCAATAAGCGCCAAAGCAATGTGTGAAAGTGGTGCAAGATCACCAGAGGCACCTACTGATCCTTTTTGAGGAACTACAGGAGTAATGTGGTTATTTAAAAATGCAAGAAGTAACATGACAGCATAGGGTTCTACTCCAGAATAACCAGAAATTAAACAATTTGCTCGAAGAAGCATAATGGCTCGAGTAATTTCTTTTGAAAAAGGAGTTCCTACCCCTGTGCAATGAGATCGTATTAAATTAACTTGTAATTGTGCTAAATCTTTTTCAGCGATATGTTTACTTGATAAAGCTCCAAACCCTGTATTAATACCGTAAACTGGTTTACCTTTTTTAACGATATCAAAGACAAATTCTCTTGAAGCATTCATTTTAATTAATGAATTTGGATTAATTAAAAGCTCGAATGTACCATGTGCTGCATGAGCAACATTATAGACTTGATCGATCGATAAATTCTGACCATTAAGTATTAATTGCATTAAATTCTCCATGACTTTAACCTTACTTATCCTAATCGAACCCTCATCCTTTGTAATGTCGATTTGCGATAATAGCTTGAGATATCAATTTAATATTTCCAATTAAATGAAAATTGCAAAATGGGCTCGAGATAAGCAGATTATTCCAACCATAAATTTAAGCCCTTAGCATAGAACAATGATAGGAATACACCTCTAGCATTTAAAACGATGTAATAAATTCAGGGTAACTTGTTTCTAGTTACAAAGCGTTTAACATAGGATCCAACAACAACTTTTCTTGGAGCTTATGATGAAAACAGCATTAATTTTAATTACTTTATCAGTCTCTTTTGCCAATGTTTCAAATGCATCCGAAGCAATAAATTTAACGGTTAAAACTCATGAAACACTAAAGTTAAAAAAAGTATCAAAAGACAGATTTGAAAAAATTTCTGATGCAGCAACTGGAATTGTGCAACTTGATTATATAAATGGGGCAACATCGAAAAACTTAATGTCAAAAGAGATTAATGAGTCAGATACAACGACTGTGATTTCATACGAAGTAACTGGTAAAAACATTTTAAAAATTGAAGATTCAAAAGAAGCTATCAGTCAGGAAGTTGAAGCAGAGATATCTAAATCATTTTTTGGGACTCTAAAATCAATAAAAATAAGTTCTGAAACCATGCAATCATTATATTCAGCAAGTATTAAAAAATCAGGCTTAGATTTGTTGAAAAACTTAAAAGTTCTTGGTGCAGGAGCCTCAATTTCAAGTACAGTTACATCGACGGATATGGATTGTAAGGCAGATGGTGATTTATTAACATGTGAGCAAGATGCAACTCTGGCATTAGTAATCGAAAAATAAATCTATCGCAGTGATTTAATCATATCATTGTATTTTTCTCTTGGGTTTTTAAATATATATGAGCCGGCTACTAAATTGTCGGCTCCTTCTTTGATTAAATCTTTAGAATTTAAATTTGAAATCCCTCCGTCAACTTGAATTTGAAAATGAGCTTTGAGGCTCTCTCGTCTCGTTTTTAGTTCGCGAATTTTTTCAAATGCACTTGGCATAAAAGATTGTCCCCCAAAACCAGGCTCAACAGACATAACTAAAACTAAATCAACTATTTTTAAAAGTTCATTTGAAAGAACACTTGTTGGAGTATTTGGCTTTATTGAAATTCCAACACTCGCAAAAAGTGTTTTTAAATGCTTTATAAAAGAGAGGCAATCACTAATAGCTTCATAATGAAAAGTGAAATTGTGCAGACCAGAGTTTTTAAGAGATTCTGCATGAAATTCTGGATTAGTAACCATAAAATGTGCATCACACTTATGAGATGATTTCTTTAAAATACTTTCAATGATTGGTTGGCCAAAAGTTAAATTCGGGACAAAGTGTCCATCCATAACATCAAGATGAAACCAAATATCGTTTATGTCAGAAAAAGAATTTAATTCATTTTCAATATTTAAAAAATCGCAAGCAAGAAGACTTGGTGAAATAATTGTCATAAATATTACGGATTGATAGAAATGATTCCGCCCTTATTCTTTAAGCCATTTAATAATTCAGTATCACTGCCGACTTTTTTTCCTTCGAGTTGAACTAGTGAAAGCCTAATGGTGCAATCCTTGCACCCAATGGCAAGATGCCCATGATCAGTTGAAAGCTCTCCTGGAGTTAAATTACGCTGGAGCTTATCTATTTGAAAAACTTTTAATCTTTGGTTATTGAGAAAGCAGTAAGTTCCTGGCCATGGATCAAGTGCCTTAATATGATTCTGAATTTTTTTATAATCAAAATTTTTAAAGTCGAGAAAGCCATCTTCTTTTTTTAAAGTAGGAGCAAAGCTTATCCTTGAGGAATCTTGAGGCGTGAAGGTAAGTTTGCTTTCGAGAATATCTCTAATTAATTGATTAGTACTAAGTGCTGCTTGAAATTTTAAACGGGTAGAAAGTAAACCACTTGTTTCGGTTTCTGCAATAGCCAATTCGTGAAAGTGGACAAGATCTCCCGCATCCATTTCTTTAACCATCTTTTGAATTGAGACACCTGTAGTCGTATCCCCATTTAGAAGTGCATACTGAATAGGAGCAGCACCACGATATTTTGGCAAAATGGATGTATGAATATTGAAACAGCCAAGTTTTGGAAGATTAAGAAGTCGAATGCCAAGAAATTGAGCGAAGGCGAGAACAAGAATGAAATCTATATTATTACTCTCAAATTCATTCAAGATTTGATCTTCACGATTGATGTTTTCAACTTGAAAAAGTGGAAGCTTGTGTAGTTTGGCGTATTCAGCGACAGGAGGAGATTTTAAATCTTGACCCCGTCCAGATGGTCGGTCAGGCATTGTCACAATACCAACTAAATTGATATGGGGGTGTTGGTGAAGTAGCTCTAGTGTAGGAAGAGAGAAGTCTGGTGTGCCACAAAAAACAACATTTAATTTACGCATTCGCTTTTTTCTTTTGCTTTAAAAATTTTTTTTCCAAGAGCTGCTTTTTTAAAAAACTAAGTCTTTCAATAAAAACAATTCCATCTAGATGATCATTTTCATGCTGAAGGCAAACAGAGAGAAGCTCGTCAGCTTCAATTTCATGAGACACACCGAACATGTCTTGAAACTCAACGGTGACAATTTCAGCACGCTTTACATCTTCGTAAATACCAGGAACGCTTAAGCATCCTTCTTCATGGATAATCTCTCCAGATTTGCTTTTAAAAATTGGATTAATAAATACCATTGGGCTAAATTCAGAAAGACGATATTCTTCTCTACCGTCCGCATGTGTTATTTTTTCACGATCATACCAAATGTCTAAGACAAAAAAACGTAAGCTAACACCAATTTGTGGTGCTGCGAGCCCTATACCTGGAGCTTGGTACATTGTGTAGAGCATGTTTTTGATAATAAGATGAAGTTCTTCGTTGAACTCGGTAACAGGCTTCGCCACCTTTTTTAAAATGGGTGCTGGGTAGGTGAAAATATCAAGCTTTTCACCTTCTAGTTTGTAATTTTCTAAAAAATTAGTTTTCATAGCAAATTGATATCATAAATTAACGTAATTTGCGATGGTAAATAAAATAGAAGAATAAATAGATAACAAATACTGAAGGAACTCCAAAGGTTGCAACCATTGCAGGAATTCGACTCGATTGACCGAGAGAAAGAAAATAAGAATAGATGAACCAGTATGTAAAAGTAAATGAGAGTACAAAGGCAACATTTGACCCAAAGGAGCTATTGCGGCGATTAGGGTTAAAGAGAGCAATAGAAGCTAAGATTGAAAGAACTAGGCAGGTAAATGCAGAAGAAAATTTATCTAAAAAAGTAACATAATATTCACTAAAATTTATACCATTGTTTTTCAGTACTCCGATATAGTCATAAAGTTTCCAAATATTAAGGGTAGCAATATCTGTGTTAATTTGACGGAAATCCGAAATTGTCTCACGGATAACTTGGGATTTAGTTTCATAGTATTTTATCGATGGAAATGTCTGATTATCAAGATTAGTGTAGTGAAAAGTGCGATGCAGTGTCCACCTATCGGAATTTTGATATTCAGCATAGGCAGCACTAATTTGCTCTGTAAATTTAAAATTTTTGTCGTAGATAAAAAGACTAAGGTTATAAAGAGTGTTTGTGTGACGATCAAAAGAGCTATAAGAAAAAAAATAGTCCTGACCCTTAAACCAAATTTTCCCAGCATTTAGAGCATTAATTGATATGATTGATTTTTTTTGAATTGTATTTTCGGTTGAGATGGCGGGGTTAATATTCAACAAGTCAAGCTTGTGTTTAGTGTAAGGTACGAGATAAGCATTAATGAAAAAAAGTATTACCCCCACAATAGATCCAACAAATCCAATATCAGTAATAAATTTAAGGCGAGAATAGCCGCTAGCAAAAATAGCTGTCAATTCGTTCCGGTTTTTTAATTTGTTAATTGAAAAAAGTGAAGCAATCAAGCAGGAAACAGGTAAAACTTTGATCATGAAGGACGG